>JAIBBN010000003.1:300000-438307 GCA_019694655.1 Leptospirales bacterium | reverse complement strand
CACACAACACATCACCCTGGCCTGGGGACGCGACTACGCCGACATTACGCCGCTGAAGGGCGTAATCTTTGGCGGCGGCGAGCACAGCGTCAAGGTCGCTGTTGACGTGACGCGACAGTAGCCGCGGGCAAATCCCGGTTCGAGCGACGGAGGCAAGCGATTGGACATGAGAATCGGCAGCAGCTACGCGAGCACTGGCCTGGAGAAGCCGCTCGCATCACCAGTCGCAGTCGCGGGGGTCTGCGTACTTACATTTACCATGGCGACCGCGATTCGGCGAATCAATCCTCGAAGTTTCAGGCGCCGTTGTGGCCTTACGCGTTGCGCTGCTCCATGAGCGAATCAAATGACCGCAATAGTGCATTCGCGGAGTCCTTTAACAAGACCGTAATGCATAAGAAGAGACGTCCTTCAAATTACTCCGGCCAGGTGGAAACTAATCGCGCCATATCCCTCTTCATTCGCGCTACGACCACCACCGCCCACACTCAAGCCGGAACGGAATAGCTCCTGTTGAATTCGAAACAGTATGTAAAGCTAAATAAACTTGACTTTCCAGATTCATGGTCCCGGACCTACTTAGTTAACGAGCATATACCAGGCGACGACTACCGCTGAAATCAGGTGGAAGTCCATTTAGACGATACGAACGAAGCCAAAGCGGCTGTTGCGGAGCTCAAAAAAAAGCCAGGCAGGCCACGAATATCCCGGATCGAGCGCGCTGGACGAAGGGAGTTGCCGGCTCCGGCCGTTCTACGCGAATGGCCAGCTGCTTCGTTCCCAGCCATTGCTCGCCTTTCGGTTTTCTGATTGACCATCCCGGCCATGCCCCTCTTTTACTCGAGAGTCTCAAAAGAGACCCAAGGATTCATAGCCGAGCGCACACCAAGGCGCCGTGCAAGTGGATCCGGATTTTGAAATGAACAACTTCGGTGAAAAGGTAAGCTTTATTTGGTCGGTTGCGGACCTGATTCGTGGCCCGTATCGCCCCAACCAGTACAAAGACGTGATGCTTCCGCTCACGGTCCTCCGGCGGCTTGATTGCGTTCTTGAGTCGACTAAGGACGCAGTCCTGTCCGCAAAGAAACAGTACGCGGGCAAGGGCGCGGGAGTGGTGGACGCAAAACTGACTCAGGCCGCCGGGCGCCCCTTCTACAACACCAGCAGATTCACCTTTCAGAGGCTCAAGGGCGATCCGAACAACATCGCCGCGAACCTGACGCACTTCATCAATGGCTTCTCCTCTCGCGCCCGTGAGGTCATCGAGCATTTCGGCTTTGAGGAGCACATTGGTCGGCTCGACAAAGCTGACAGGTTGTTTCTCGTCGTTTCGAGATTCTGCGAAATCGATCTGAATCCCCAGCGAGTCTCCAACATCGAAATGGGGTATATATTCGAGGAACTGGTCCGAAAGTTCAATGAGGCTTCGAATGAAGAGGCGGGAGACCACTTCACGCCACGCGAAGTGATTCGCCTCATGGTTGATTTGCTGTTCCTCCCGGACGGGGACTCGCTGACAAGAAAGGGCATTGTCAAGACCCTCTACGATCCTGCCTGCGGCACCGGGGGCATGCTTTCGGTGGCCGAGGACTATGTTCGGGACCTGAATCCGAATGCTCGGATGGAAGTCTTCGGGCAGGATTACAACCCGCAGGCGTATGCGATTTGCGGGTCAGACATGATCATCAAGGGACAGGATATAGCGAATATCGCTTTTGGAGACAGTTTCACAGACGACCACTTTCGTGATCAGAAGTTCGACTATATGCTTGCCAACCCTCCCTTCGGAGTGGAGTGGAAGCCACAAGAGAAGGTAGTTCGTAAGGAACACGAGGAACAAGGGTTCGGCGGACGCTTTGGGGCAGGACTACCGCGAATCAATGATGGTTCGCTTCTGTTTCTGCAGCACATGGTCGCCAAGATGAAGGCGCCGAAAGAGGGTGGAACGCGTTTGGCAATCGTCTTCAATGGGTCGCCCCTCTTTACGGGGGCGGCTGGCAGCGGCGAAAGCGAAATCCGGCGCTGGATCATCGAAAACGACTGGCTTGAAGGCATTGTCGCGCTGCCGGATCAGCTATTTTACAACACCGGGATCTACACCTACCTGTGGATCCTATCCAATCGGAAGGAGCCGCACCGCAAAGGCAAGGTCCAAATGCTCAACGCCACCGGCTTCTTTCGGAAGATGCGCAAGAGCCTTGGCAACAAGCGCAACGAAATGGATGAGGCGCAGCGCGAAGAGATTGCCCGCCTCTACGGCGATTTCTCTTCCCATGAGTACGTTCGCATATTTGATAATGAGGACTTCGGTTCTCGGAGGATTACCGTGGAGCGGCCTTTGCGGCTAAGTTTCTCTGTCACGCCAGAGCGATTGGAGCGCCTCCGAGCTGCCCGGCCCTTTGCGGCTCTCGCCGAATCCAAGAAGCGAAAGGACCCAAAGGCTGCGGAGACGGAAATCGCTGAAGGAGGCCGGCTTCAGACAAAGATTCTGGCTGCGCTCGCGAGTCTGGAATCGCAGCCGACTATGGGGCGCGCGGAGTTCACAACTGCTTTGGAGAAGGCCCTTGATTCCGAAGGGGTCAAGGTCGCTGCGCCAGTCAAGAAAGCGATTCTGGCCGCCATCGGCGAAAGAGATGAAGCGGCGCAGCCCTGCTTGGATTTGAAAGGCAGCCTCGAGCCCGACCCAGATCTGCGGGACTTCGAGAATGTCCCTCTGAAAGAGGACATCCATGAGTACATGCGCGGGGAGGTGCTCCCGCACGTTCCGGACGCCTGGGTGGACGAGTCCAAAACGAAGGTCGGTTACGAAATCAATTTTAACCGCTACTTCTACAAATACGTTCCACCGCGCCCGCTCGCGGAAATAGAAGCTGACCTGAAGGGCATCGAGCGTGAGATTGCGAACATGCTGGAGGAAGTCACTCACGCCTGACGGCCTGATTTTGGAGGGGACATGGCAGAGGACTATGACATCAATTGGAACGGACTCCTCCTCTTGGTGAGTTGGCTTACAGCTTCGTGCAGGCCCAAGGCGATTGCGCTCTTACCCAGGCGTATATCTCCAATGCTTTGTTCGTTGGCTCTCCCCGGAGGGCGCAATGGAAGTTGATCGCTTTCTGATGCCGAAACTCACGGGCAGGCGATTCGAGGGTCATGCGATTCCCCTCGAGTTCCTCAAAGACCTGGCAGTATTCGAGGAGCTAATCCTCGAAGTGGCCAAGGCGAAGTTCTTGGACGACCATCCGGGACGCAAACGGTCCCCCCGCGGTTTTACCGAAGGCATTGAGCTGAAGCTGACAGCCATCGAGGAGGGCAGCGCATTAGCAATCATCAGCCTCAGCGGCGCGGTGGATAGCCTTTTCCCTACCAAGGGGCAGACGTATTTTGAGCACGCCCGCGAGTCTATAGTTGGCGCCATCAGTGCAGCCGAACTGAATGAGCCCGTGACTGCGCATCTGCCCGAAAGGGCCCTCGCCTACTTTGACAGAATCGGTCGGAGCCTGCGTGACGGTGAGGCGATAGAGTTGACTACCCCGCAACGACAGGAGCCAGCAAAGCTGACGAAAGCGTCCCGCCGGCGCCTGATCCTCGCATCGAATGCCGTTAAGGAACTTACAGAGGTGACCAGCGTCCGTGGGCTAGTACCGGCAGCTGACCAAGACAGCATGACATGTGAGGTGCAACTCACCGACGGGCGCAAGATAAAGGCGCCAATCGCAGCCGAACACCTTGAAACAATTCTCGAAGCGTTCAACGGGTACAGAATCGGCTTGCGTGCTCTGTTGCAGGGCATTGGACGCTTTAACAGAAATGAGCGGCTCTTGGGGTTTGAATCACTGGAGGATATTGTCATCCTCGACCCACTCGACATATCGGCACGCCTCGACGAAATGCGGATTCTAAAAAGCGGATGGCTCGAAGGGAGGGGCTCGCCGCCCTCCTCGGAGGGAATGGACTGGCTTTCTCGGACCTTTCCAAGCGAGTATCCCGAGGAATTGCCGCTGCCGCACCTCTATCCGACAGAGGAAGGCAATGTTCGAGCCGAATGGTCACTTGAGTACAACGAGGCTTCCCTGGAAATTGATCTGGCGACCCATGAAGGCGAGTGGCACGTGCTCAACTTGGAGACCGACGAAGAGGATGTCATCAAGTGGAACCTTGATGAATCGGAGAGCTGGAGACAGCTCCGTGATAAGGTCCAGTTGCTGACCGGAGGGAGGGCATGACGGAAGCAACGTTGCTTCTGCGTCAGGTAAACCCGGCCTGGATCCAAGGGGGCCGAATTACGTCGCAGGTATTCAAGCCCACTCCGAAGGACCAGAAACGGCTGTCAGTTTACGACGGCGATCGTATTTCCGCAGAGGATTCATGGAAGCACTACACGCAGTCGGTGGGGTACAGCGCGGTCGGTGTCGTCGCTGTTAGTGTTGGGGAATGTGGGCGCCAGGAGTTGCCTGCAGAGGCTGATCCAGAAGCATTTCCAGAACATGTGACTATAAACTTCGGTGATTTCTCCAATGCCCAAATCGAAAAGAAAGCGAAGTACCTGAAGCAGGCGGCGTTACGCCGCGGATGGCTACATGAAGCGGATTTCGCCCCATAGGCGATACGTTCCTGGCCACGCTGGGACGCCTACTCCCCCGATAGAAGCGCGCTAACTTATGAGCACCATCAAGGAAAGCAAAACCACCGGAACCGAAGCATTCGTTGAATGCCCAACGTGCCACAGTTCCACGCGTCATTCGGTCGAGAGGGCTGTCGACTGGAGCGAGTACTACGAGGAGCCGGGTATCCATGCCTATGCCACGCTCCAGATCCTGCGTTGCAACGGATGCGACACATTTTCATTTCGGTCCATTGAATCGAACTCAGAGGATATTGGCGACGACGTGGACGGTAGGATGGTCTTGCGGGAAAGAGCAGCCCTGTATCCGGAGCGTCCGCAGCGCTCGATCGCAGACGAGCTATACCTGCGGGAAGACGTCTACAATGTGCCAGAGATAATTCAGGCTGTCTACCGCGAAACACTGGCCGCAGCTCAAGGCAATTTTCCCACTCTCGTTGGGATAGGAATTCGAGCGGTGGTCGAGGCCGTATGCAAGGATCTCAAGGTGAAGAAGCGGAATCTTGAGCAGCGAATCGATGAACTGGTTAAGAAGGCTATGCTAACCCCAGATGGCGCCAACATCTTGCATCGTTTGCGTCATCTGGGCAATGAGGCGGCACACGACATGAAACCACCCACGCAGGCACAGATTGGAGCGGCTTTGAAGGTGATTGATCATTTGCTATTGGGGGTCTATGTCCTGCCGAAAGAAGCATCCATCCTCCCCCATGGCAAAAAGGTGGGCAGCGTAGGTCGGAAAGCAAGGACAAAAGGGAGCAAATGAGAGCGAGGGACTTAGATGCGTGCATGGGAGCACCGGTGCTTCTGCGGCACATTTTTCCGGGCATCGCCCAGCGGGGGAACTTATGGGAGCAATGACCGCCGTGCCGCCCTTTCCCGCAGGATCCGTTGAGGCACTGGCGAAGCTTCTCGGCGAGTGTGGTACCGGGACCGACATCGATCGGTTCTTGCGCGATCGGCGCTTGGAAGACCGATCGGGCCAATCGACCAAATGGCGGCGCCTTCACTGGGTCTTCACTGAATACCAGGAGGTTCACAAGAGCGGCAACGGCATAGTGGACTTCATTCAAGCCTTTGTGGCCCCATCGCGCTTCGTTGGTCGGAGTGAGGATTTCGAGCGCCAGCGCCAAGAACTCAACGCAATTCTCGCCTTCTCTGGGTTGGAGTACGGGCGGGACGGAAAATTCAGGGAGTGTCAGCCAGCCAGCACTCTCGATGAGGCCGAGCGCCGGGCCAAAACGATTCAGGCAAAGTTCCGTGGCCGGCGGATCCATGCGGAGGTTTTGAAATACTGTAGGCGCGAACTGCTCGCCGACAACTACTTTCATGCTGTCTTTGAGGCAACGAAAGGCCTGGCGCAACGCATTCGCGATCTTTCTGGTGAACAAGGAGACGGGGCGGCGCTGGTGGATCGTGTTTTTTCCATCGAGCGACCCAAACTGGCTCTCAACACCCTCCGCACGGAAACGGAGCGGTCGGAACACAAGGGTTTTGCCCTCCTCCTGAAGGGTTGCTTTGCCGCGATCCGCAATCCCCGTGCTCACGAACCCAAGATTCTTTGGGAAGGAGAGGACGATGCAGTAGATTGCCTGGCTCTGATTTCTCTGCTTCATCGCCGGTTGGATAGTTGTGCAAGAGTCCCGCAGCCGAGAGGGCCTTCCAAATGACAGCCTTGGTAACAGCGCCACGGAAGGAATCGGGGATCGAGTGGCTGGGGGAGCTACCGAAGGGCTGGGAGGTAAAGAGGTTAAAATACGCCGCTTCCATCAATGATGAGGCCCTCCCGGAGACGACGGACCCCGACTTTGAAATGGTCTACGTCGATATTGGGAGCGTCGACTACGTGGCAGGAATCAGAAAGACAGAAACCTTGACTTTCGAAAACGCTCCGTCGCGGGCCCGCCGGATTGCTCGTAATGGTGATACAATCGTTTCAACCGTGCGCACGTATCTGCGTGCAATTGCCGACATTCGAGGAGCGTCCGAAAACCTGATCGTTTCGACTGGTTTTGCCGTCGTACGTCCGAAACATGTTGACCCAGGTTATCTCGGGTACGCGTTGCGTGAATCCGGCTTTGTAGAAACAGTAGTCGCCCGCTCTGTCGGGGTCAGCTACCCGGCTGTCAACGCCAGCGACGTAGCTTCGATCCCCATCCCTCTCCCCCCACTCCCTCAACAACGCGCCATCGCCTCCTTTCTCGACCGCGAAACGGCCCGCATCGACGCTCTGATAGGGAAAAAGGAGCGGCAGATCGAGCTTCTGCAAGAGAAACGGACGGTGCTCATCAGCCATGCCGTGACGAAGGGGCTCGATCCGAACGCGAAGATGAAGGACTCGGGAATTGAGTGGTTGGGGGAGATGCCGGAGGGGTGGGAGGTGAAACGGTTTTCCCATCTTGCGCGGGTTGTCCGCGGTGCATCACCACGGCCCGCTGGTGACTCCCGTTTTTTCTTTGGTGATCATGTGCCTTGGATTACTGTTGCGGACATAACCAAGGACGAGAGTACACTGCTAACTGATACGGAATCAATGCTTACCGCAGAAGGGATGGAGTACAGCAGATTCATGCCAGCCGGGACCTTGGTGCTGACCAACAGTGGCGCCACCCTTGGCGTTCCCAAAATTCTCGGGCTTGGCGGCTGCGCAAATGACGGCGTCGTTGCTTTCCTGAACATTGACCGGGGCGCGTCCATAGAGTTTCTTTTCTACTACCTCGCGTCCCTTACGAGGACGTTCCGGGAGATGATCAGGCAGGGGTCTGGACAACCGAACCTGAATACTGAAATCGTGAAGGCAACTTGGGTACCCCTTCCGCCGCTCGTTGAGCAAATGAAGATCGTCGCTCACGTGAAAACCGGCGCAAGCCGTGTTCACGCCTTGGGGAGCAAGGTCCGCCAGTCCATCGATCTGCTGCGCGAATACCGGACCGCCGTCATTTCGGCGGCGGTGACGGGGAAGATTGATGTCCGGGAGGAGGTAGCGTAGTGTCTCTTGCCGCGGACATTGTCGAATGGAGTCTCAGCCGCCCGTGGTGGCAGCAGCAAGTGATGACTCGCAGTGCGGCTGGAGAAATCCTGACGGCGGATGAATATGACCACCTGCTGGAGGAAATACTATCGGGATCGTCCTCAAAACATGACACACTCAGCGTGGACGATCTTTCCTGGTCAGATACGAAGACCGAATCTGTGCGGCTCCTATCGGTCACAAATCCGGAGCATGTTAATGCTCTTGCATCGGCAGAGCCTCTGACCTGCGCACCAGAAGGGATAACCATAGTCTACGGTGATAACGGCTGTGGAAAATCCGGCTATGCCCGAATACTCAAACGAATTGCACGAGCACGCCATCAGGAGGAAATCCTTTCCGATGTCTTTCGCGATACGACCGCCGCAAAGCCCAAGGCGTTCGTAAAGGTCTTGATCTCTGACCAGGAGTTGGAGCTGGAATGGCCGGAGCACCATTCGTCCGAAGTGCAGAGAATGCGCTTCTTTGACGCGCACTGTGGGGTAGCGTACATATCCTCAGAATCGGATTTCCCGTACCGCCCGTCCGAACTCTTTGTTGTGGATGGGCTAATTGAAGCGTGCGTGGCCGTCCGGGAACGAATCGATGCCCGCTTACAGCAGAACAGCGTGGCTCGCGAGACCCTGCCTGCCCCCTCTGACGAAGCAGCAGGGAGCCCCCCGGACACCTTCCTCCGCGGAGTTAGCGCAGATACACCTATAGCGGACCTTGATTCCATTATCCAGCGCTTGGACCATGCCGAGGCAACACCCGAATCGCTTCTTGCAGAAGAGAATCGTTTGCGCGCGGGCGACACAACGTCCCAGCGGCAGACAATGCGCCATGCTGATAAGCTTTCCAAGTTGGGGGAGCACTTGGCGCGAATCTCTGCCGCTCTGGGTACGGAACAGATGGCAGCCTTGGCTACGGAGCGCCGGGAAGTCGAATCTCTGGAGGAGTCATCACGCTTGGCCGCCCAGTCCTTTGCGAATGAACCGATTCAGGGTGTGGGTAACTCAGCATGGAGAGAACTCTGGGACTCTGCGCGCAGATTCTCAGAAAGTACCGCGTATCGCGAATTGGCGTTTCCGCACATCGATTCCGGTGCCCGTTGTGTGTTCTGTCAGCAGAATCTGCACGAGGATGCAAGAGACCGTTTGGCCCGTTTCGAATCCTTCGTGCAAGCAGATGTGCAGGTCCGATTGGACGAACGCAGGCGCTCTCTGGGGGAGAAAGAGTCCACAATAGCCCGGTTGGTCGTGCTTCCGGAAAACATTATAGAGATTCTCCGGGATCTCGCGACAATCTATCCGAGGATCGCTTCGGATGCCAAGGACGTGCTTGAGCAATATCAAAGCGTCCAAAAGGAAGTCCAAGGATCCCTTGAGGGCGAACAAGGCCGCAAGCAACCGGACGTTGCTGCTATCACTTCTCGAATCACGGAAGCAGCTTCTGCGGCACGAGAGTCTGCCGAGCGTCTGGCCGATCCTGCACTGTTGAAGGAGGAGATCGCAAAGAAGGCTCGGTTGCGCGCAGAGTTGGAACTCATTCAATCGATCAAGGATTCCCGAGACACGATTACGAGAGAGATCGCCAGACTCAAAGAAAAGAGGTCGCTCGAAGAAGTGAAGACCTCTGCCGCGACTGGCCCGATTACACGCAAGATAGCGGAATGGTCCGAGAACAGCATTACTGAAGTGGTTCGGGATTCCTTCACTCGGGAAACTGAACGGCTCCGTTTGGAGAGGGTGACAATCAGCAAAACGCGCGCTGAACACGCCCGCCTGCTTCATCAACCGAAGCTCGTTGGGACTCGTCAGGACGTCACGGTGCCCAAGATCTTGAGCGAAGGAGAGAAGACCGCTCTGGGATTGGCGGCCTTCTTCACTGAAGTGCAATTGGACGGGTCGCAATCTGCACTCATCATTGATGATCCTGTGAGCTCGCTCGACCACATACGCCGTGAATTAGTAGCTGCACGTATAGCAGACCTGGCGGAGAACCGCCAGGTGATCATTTTTACTCACGACGTTTCCTTCGTCGCGGACCTCAAACGGGAGGCCGGCGGCCGCGGTATTTCAATCGCGGAACGGTCCGTGGTGAGAAGTCGCGCGGGCGAGAAGAAGCCTGGATCTTGCACAAATGAACATCCTTGGAAAGCCAAGGACGTACCGCAGCGGTTCGACGAGTTGGGTCGTATGCTGGCACGAATCAAGAGGGAACAAGAATCTTGGACCGAATCCGAATACGAGAGCGAAGTAGCAATCTGGGCAGGTCATCTATCCGAAACTTGGGAAAGGATCTTCAGCCAAGAGATCGCTGGCGCTCTTGTAACCGAAGGTGGTCTCGAAGTGCGTCCCAATATGGTAAAGGTTCTCGCTCGCTTTACGGAAGATGACGACCGTGAATTTCAGGCGAGTTACAAGCGCGTTTCGCAATGGGCCAAACGGCATGACAAGAGCGCCAAAGTAAACTACGTAGCACCGGACGTCGCGCCCCTTGAGAGCGAGTTAGAATCCGTGAAAGCTTGGTTCGCCCGGATTAGAAAGTATAGGAACTGAAGGTCATGATGTTGGACGCTTTCTTCGAGAATGGACATCGATCAGATCTTGGTTCCCCGAGTGACGGGACGGCGCGCCTTCGCTATGCGCTTGTGGTTAGCATTGAAACGAAGGCAACCGATGTGAATATCTGGACTCCTGTGGGTCAAGAGGTTGGCATTTCATCCGGGGAGCAAGAAGTCCAAGTGTCAACAGGCGCAGTCTAGTGAAGTCGCAGAAACACACAGAATCGGCTTTTGAGTCCGCCATCGAGGAATACCTGACCACCATAGGCGGGTACACCGCAGGCAATCGCGCGGCATTCGATCCTGAGGTCTGTCTGGACCGCGAGGAAGTCGTTTCCTTCATTCAGGCGACGCAACCCAAAGAATGGTCCTACTTACGAGATCTTCAGAAAGACAACGCGGCTACCACGCTACTGGACGACTTGTGCCGCGCGCTGAACTCCGAGCATGAAGGATGTCTTTCCGTGCTTCGTCACGGCTTCAAATGCTTCGGTAAGCTCTTCCGAGTAGCCTACTTTGCTCCGGCCAGCGGTCTCAATCCTGACATTCAAGCCCTCTACGCCGCGAACCGCCTGAGCGTTTTGCGACAGGTGCGGTACTCGCCGCGTCACGGCAACAGCCTCGACCTCCTGTTGCTTCTGAATGGTGTCCCCGTGGTTACTGTCGAACTGAAGAACCCCATGACGGGCCAAACTGGGCGAGACGCCGTCGCGCAGTACACCCACGATCGGGACTCGGGCGACCTGATCTTTCAGTTCAAGAAGCGCTCTCTTGTACATTTCGCGGTTGATACTGAGGAGGTCTACATGTCCACGAAAGTGGGCTCCGGCGCACACTTTCTACCTTTTAACCGGGGGAACGACGGGGGCGCGGGAAATCCAGACAACGCAGCAGGGTGGAAGTCTGCCTACCTCTGGGAGGAAGTCCTGAGTAGGGACTCTCTACTCGAGATCTTGGCCCGATTCATTCATCTTTCAGTCGAGGAGCACAGGATCGGCGGGCGCAAAATCCGGCGCGAGAGCATGATTTTTCCGCGCTACCACCAACTGGAGGTCGTGCGGGCTCTGGTGGCCAACGCGCGCGATACTGGAGCAGGAACGAACTATCTGATCCAGCACTCAGCCGGAAGCGGCAAAAGCAATTCCATCGCTTGGCTTGCTCATAGGTTGGCAACCCTCTATACGTCGAAGGATGACAAGGTTTTCGATTCGGTAGTTGTGGTCACCGACCGCGTCGTTCTCGATCAGCAACTCCAGAACACCATCTATCAATTCGAGCACAGGCAGGGCGTGGTTCAAAAGATCGATGTGGACTCCGCGCAGCTCGGCGATGCCCTCGCCGGTGGAACCCCGATCATCATTACGACTCTACAAAAGTTCCCCTTTGTTGCCGAGCGGGCGGGCACCTTACCGAAGCGGCGCTACGCGGTCATCATCGACGAGGCGCACAGTTCACAGGGCGGCGAAACCGCAACCGAGCTAAAAGGAGTCCTGGGTCGTGCCGCCCTGGAAGAGGAAGTGGCGCGTCGCTCGCGGGAAGAAAGACTGATTGAGCACGAAGAGGAGATTCTGCGCACTATTGCCCGTCGTGGGCGCCAGTCGAACATCAGCTTCTTCGCTTTCACAGCAACTCCGAAGTACAAGACCCTTGAGGTTTTTGGACGGCCAGGAGCAGACGGCAAGCCTGCCCCCTTTCATCTATACAGCATGCGTCAGGCGATTGAAGAGGGCTTCATCCTCGATGTGCTGCGCCACTACACCACATACACTACTTACTACCGCCTGGTGAAATCTATCGAAGACGATCCCTCTGTGGAGAAACGCAAGGCGGCGCAGGCCCTGGCCCGCTTCATGAGCTTGCATCCCCACAATATCGCCCAGAAGACGGAAGTTATGGTAGAGCACTTCCGTCAGCATACGATGCACAAAATTGGGGGAAAGGCCAAGGCCATGGTGGTTACCTCCAGTCGCCTCCACGCTGTCCGGTACAAACACTCGTTTGATCAGTATATCGCGGACAAGTCCTATCACGGCATCAAGACGCTCGTCGCCTTTTCGGGCACCGTCGTGGACCCCGATGTTCCAGAAAAGGAGTACACAGAAGTAGGAATGAATGCGGGCATTCGGGAGAAAGAGCTTCCGGAACGATTTTCTTCCGACGACTATCAAGTCCTTCTCGTTGCCGAGAAGTACCAGACCGGTTTCGACCAGCCCCTGCTCCACACCATGTATGTTGACAAGCGCCTTGGCGGAATCCAGGCAGTGCAGACTCTTTCGCGCCTGAACCGCACTCACATGGGGAAGGAGGATACCTTTGTCCTCGATTTCGTAAACTCTCCCGACGAAATTCTGGCTGCTTTCCAGCCCTACTATGCTCAGACTTTGGTTGGGGAGCAGGCAGAGGCCAAACAGCTCTATGAGCTTCAGGCTCGTCTTTCGGCGCAACAGGTCTTCCACCTGCAAGAGGTCGAAGAGTTTGCGCGGGTCTTCTATAAGCCGAACAACACGCAATCGGCTACCGATCACGCGCGATTGAATGCGTGCATTGACCCTGCCGTTCGTCGATTTCGTGAATTGGACGAGGACAGCCGTCAGAAATTTCGGAAGGACCTCACCGCGTTCCGGAATCTCTACGCGTTTCTATCTCAAGTCATACCGTTTCAGGACACCGACTTGGAGAAGCTGTATTCCTACGTTCGCTTCTTGGTGACCAAGCTGCCATCTGACCGTGGGCCCATCTATACCTTCGATGACGATGTGACCCTCAAATACTATCGACTCCAGAAAATCAGCGAAGGCTCGATCCAGTTGGATCCGAAGAAGCGTTCTCCAATCGATGGCCCCACCGACGTAGGGACGCGCTCCGCTCAAGGTGAGAAGATCCAATTGTCGCGCCTTATTGACATACTGAACGAACGATTTGGCACGGAGTTCAAGCCGGGCGACCAGCTCTTCTTGGATTCAGTCCATGAAGACGCGATTGCCGATCCGGTCATTCGAGAGGCGGCTCTTGCTAACAGTGAGGAAAACTTCGGTTACGTGTTCCTGCGCGCTCTCGACGGACTCTTTATCGACCGTATGGAGCAGAACGAGGATATCACCGGCCGCTTCATGAATGACTCTGCCTTTCGCGATGTTGTTGGCAAGGTGCTGCTCAAGAGCGTCTATGAAAGCATCCGGACCGGTGGCGCCAACGGATCTGCCGAACCGTTTGAGCGTCTCGACTCCCCGGAAGCGGGCGTGGACTCCGTTCCCTTGATGAGCCTGCGGGCGGCGGCCGGAGCCTTCGGACAAAGCCAGTCCATTGAACCGGAGTGCTGGGTCCGACCATATACGAAACACAAGCTGCGTCCAGGAATGTTCGTCGCGCAGGTTGTTGGACAGTCAATGGAGCCACGAATCCCAGACGGCGCATGGTGTCTCTTCCGGAGCCCCGTCGAGGGGAGCCGTCAAGGCCGCATCGTTTTGGTGCAACACCGTGACGTCCACGACCCGGAAACCGGGGGCGCCTACACCGTCAAACGGTACGAAAGCAGGAAGGGGCTGAGTACCGATGAGCAATGGCAGCATGAAGAAATCCGACTGTTACCGGAGAATCCGAACTACGAGCCGATCGTCATCACGAACACGGATGGTGCGGATCTAGCCGTGATCGCGGAATTCGTCGATGTTCTTCGGCGCGAGGAGGCTGCCTGATGGGGAAGACGGTTGCCAGTGATCTCGATACTCTTGAGGCCGAGGTCCGGACTGCCTTGACAGCGGCGCCGGAATCCCTCCTGCAAGTATCCCTCACGACCGGAATCAGCAAGACGCACCTGACCAATTTCAAGAACGGGAAGCGGAACCTTTCATTTCAGAATCTGGACCAGCTTGCGCGGCACTTGGGAGTGCGCTATTCCCTGAGGAACTTCTGAAGCGATGGCCTTTGCATGCGCAAGGCTCCGAATCCTGGGTCTCAATTGAGAATTGCAGGAGCTGCGAGGAAAAAAAAAGCGCGATTGTAGAAGCCCGTCTAGCTCTAGTTGGCCGAACGTCCGCGCCACAGCTCGACGGCGCTGTACTTGCCAAGCCCTTGCCAGCTGTAGGCGCCGCCGCCAATGATGGAATCAGCGGCCCGAAGCCCGCTCTGTACTGCCGGCCCAATGCCCTCGCCCATATCGACCGTAGCGAGGCCAGCGGCATCGCCGGCCAGGTAGGCCTTGTCCGACGACATGACCGAAACCCGGTGGCGCAGATAGTAAGAGTAACCCTTGGGCGTTACGTTGCTGATGTCGATCAGCTTAAGTTGCTGCAGACTCTTTGTCAGAAATTCCCACTGGCGATGGATATCGTCCTGGCCCTTTGCCAGACTGGCCTGCTTGCCGCCAATGCCAATGTTGATATAGCCGCCGCCCTTGGGCACATACCACGAATAGCCAGGCAGCTTGTTTTCAAAAAACCACAGATAGCAGTTGGCGTCGCTGTATTCGAAGGGGAACTCCTTTTCCATGGCCACAATCAAGGCGCCCTTATCGCGCGGGTTCTTGTCCTTGAATAAGATTCGATAGACCGGACAGTTGGTTCCCCCGGCCCCCACCAGATACTCGCAGCGATACTTGTCATCGATTATGTATTTTCCATCGACGCGCTTGATCTCGCGCACGGTGTGTTCCGCCGTGGGCGCGCCGGAGCGTTGCAGCAGCCAGCTGTCAAATTCAAATCGACGAATTGAATACTGGGTGGTGCGAATGGGGACTTTCTTGCCGTAAAAACGAAAGTGCAGTCTGTCCAGCTTGATCATGCCGTGAGGATAGTTGTCTTCGCGCAGTCGCAGGTCGCGCACCGCCTGCGGCGTGATCCAGCCCGCACACAGCTTGGTCCGCGGAAAGACGTCTTTGTCGAGCACCAGACACTCTACCCCGTTCTGACGCAGCCGCCAGGCGCAACTGGAACCGGAGGGCCCGCCGCCAACTATGATGACCTTAGTATCAATCATACTGCGCCCTTCCCTTTAATTCAAACGAGGCGGCATAGCGCGCCCCTCTTTGGTCATCACGATTTGCCAAAGTTGCTGGCTGCGAGCGCGGAAGGCCCCGGCCGATCCCAGCAGATAGAACTCCCACATGCGGTAGAAGCGATCGTCAAAGGACTTCTTGAGCTTGGGCCAGGCCTTGACAAAGTTGCGATGCCAGGCCATCAGCGTTCGGTCATAGTCCGGCCCAAAATTGTGCCAGTCTTCCATCACAAAGCGTCCTTCCATTGCCCGGCCAAGCTGGGCCACCGAAGGCAACATTCCGTTGGGAAAGATATACTTATGAATCCAGGCGTTGGCAATGGTGGTGCTGCGGTTGCCGCCAATGGTGTGAACAAAGGCGATCCCGTCATCCTTCAAGCAGCGCTCTGCGGTTTCCATATAGGTCGCATAGTTGCGGTAGCCAACGTGCTCCATAATGCCGATGGAAACGACGGCATCGTACTGACCCGTGGCCTTGCGATAGTCTTCAAGGTGAATGGTCACCGGCAGTTTGCGGCATTTTTCGCGGGCATAGGCGGCCTGCTCCTTGGCCACCGTATAGCCAGTAACCACAGCGCCGTAGCGTTCGGCAGCGTAGCGTGCAAAGCCGCCCCAGCCGCAGCCAAACTCCAGCACGTGCATGCCCTTCTTGAGCTGAATTTTTTGACAGACCAAATCAAGCTTGGCCAGCTGCGCCTTCTCCAGATCTTTCGCATTGCGCCAGTAGCCGCAGGTGTACTGCATGCGCGAATCAAGCATGGCCGTATAGAGATCGTTGCCCAGATCGTAATGCTGCTCGCCTACTTGAAAGGCGCGCTTGACCTTCTGCAGATTGAAGGCGCGGGACTTGATGATATGCAGACGATTGGACCAGCTGTCCTGAATCTTTTCTTCCAGTCCGGCGCGGGAGGCGCGATCGACGAACTGATCCAGCGCCGCACAGCTCCAGCCGCCTTCCATGTAACTTTCGCCCAGACCGAGCACGCCGTCGGCGATGATGCGCTCATAAAAACTGCGATCTTTGACCTGAATGTCCCAGGGATTCTTGCCGCCGACTTCAATTCCGGCTTTGCCCAGAGCCTCGCGCAGCATGCGCTCCCCGGGAGCTAAGACTGTTTGTGTTTGCATAGTATCCTTGAATCTCAGTCAGCGAGCGCCCGCCGTTCGGGACAGTACCAATGAAGTCCCTGCAAAGCGCCGGATCGTCCAAACTTCAACGCAAAGCCGGCCATTCAATCCCTTTTCCGACCGGCCCGTCAGACGACGCTATGTCAGCGGACAGCGAGTCCGCAGCCCGCAATGAAATCGAGGTCCAGGTTACCTGGATTTTCGGCTCCAATACTGACACTCTGTAACTGATGGGGGGCCCGGCGGCTTGATCGCTGAGCACAGGAGGGCGCCAGCTGGAGCGCAGGGCGCGCGGCGGACGCCCTTGCCGCACGCCAGCAACCTCCGCCGCGCCTGCTTACTTGCGCCGACGCAAGAAGGCCGGCGTCTCCAGATCGTTGGGATCGAAGGATTGCGTTTGCGGCGGCGCTTTGCGTTCTGGGGCCGGACGCTGACGCGGCGGCAACTCGCCGGCCGCCATTGGTTCGGCCAGCGCCTCGTCGCCCAGGTCGTAGTTCAAATCATCGTCATAGCGCGAGTCCCCGCCGCGCTCGATGTTGACGGGCGCCGGACGCGCGCCGCGTGCGCTCTGCGTCGGGCGCTGTTCCGAATAATCGCGAGCCATAGGCTCATGCATTTCCTCGCCGGGAGCATACGATCTGCGAATGCTTACCGTTGGCCCCTGGTGAGCGGGAGCGGCGGGCGCCGGGACTGGCGTTTCGTACTCGCTCCACGCGGCGCGGCGACCTTCGCCGGCGGCGCGAGCTATGCGCTTTTCTTCCGCAGCCCGGCGACGAAAACCGGTGGCCAGCACAGTCACGCGAATTCGCTCGCGCAAGGCTGGATCGACGGTCAGGCCAATGATGATGTTGGCGCGCGGATCGGCATGGCGGGTGATCAGTTCGGATACGTCCTTCCACTCCGTAATGCTCATGTCCTCGCCGCCGCAGACGTTGATCAACAGCGCATTGGCTCCCTCGATGCTGAGTTCTTCCAGCAAGGCATTGTGGATGGCCTGATTGACGGCATCGGCGACGCGATTTTCGCCGCCGCCTTCGCCAGCGCCCATGATAGCGTCGCCGGTCTCGCCCATGATGGCGCGCACATCAGCAAAGTCGACATTCACCAGACCGGCGGTGTTGATCAGATCGGAGATGCCCTTGACGGCGTTCATCAGAATTTCGTCGATCATTCGGAAGGCAACGTCTACCGCCGTCGACCGATCAATAATCTTGAAGATGGAATCGTTGCGGATGGTGATCAGCGTATCCACCTTCTCGCGCAAAGCTTCCAGTCCGCGGCGCGCCGCCTCCTGACGCTTGCCGCCTTCCATGGTGAAAGGCAGCGTCACCACGCCGACGGTCAGCGCCTTCATTTCGCGCGCCACCTCAGCCACGATCGGCGCCGCGCCGGTGCCGGTGCCGCCGCCCATGCCGGCGGTGATGAAGACCATATCGGCGCCCTTCAACGCTTGAATCAGACGGTCGCGGTCCTCCAGCGCCGCCTTCAGGCCAATATCCGGATCGCCGCCGGCGCCCATCCCGCGCGTTGTTTTCTGACCGATACCGATGCGCGTTTCGCACAGCGACTTGCGCAACACCTGTTCATCGGTATTGACGGCAATGAATTCCACGCCCTGCACCCCGGCATGGATCATCCGATTGACGGCGTTCATGCCGGCGCCGCCCACGCCGACCACCTTGATTACGGTGGGCGCACTGCGATCTTCTTCATCCAGATGTAACATGATATTCGCCTTCCTGCCGCTGCACTTGGATTCAGTACTACTTATAGATTTTCGGAGAGCCAGCTGCGGATGCGCGTCACAATTCCGCCAGCTCGCTGCCTGGCCTCGCTGCGCGTGGAGGGCGTCATGCGGCTGGCATAATAGAGCATGCCTACGGCCGTGGAAAATTCGGGGCTGGCCACGCGATCGGCAAAGCCCAGGGTATTGCGCGGCGCACGCACGCTGCAGCTGAGGTTGAGCACATCCTCGGCAAGTTCCTCCACGCCCTCCAGCAGCGAACCGCCGCCGGTCAGAATCACGCCGCCGGCCAGCGCCCGACGCTGTCCGGAGCGATCCAGTTCCTCGCCAACCATCTCCAGAATTTCGCGCATGCGCGGCTCGATGATCATCGCCGCTTGCTGCCGCAAGGCATGGCGCGCCGGCCGGCCGCTGGCGCCGGGCAGCTCAATGCGCTCCGTCGGATCGACAATCGAAGCCAGTGCGGCGCCGCAGGTGCGTTTGATGAGCTCCGCCGCTTCCAGCGGCAGCTTCAACCCGATGGAGAGATCCTGACTGACATGCAGACTGCCGAGCGGCGCCACCGCCGAATAACAAACGCCGCCGTCAACATACAGCACAATGTCCGTCGTACCGCCGCCCAGGTCGACAATGGCGACGCCCAGATCGCGCTCTTCCTGGGAGAGCGTCGCTTCGGCGCTGGCCAGCGAATTCATGACCACGGCAAGGCATTCCAGACCGGCGGCGTGCACCGCCTTCTGCAAATTGGCCAGAGCCGATGAACTGGCCGTAACGATATGAACGTCCGCTTCCAGTCGCGCTCCGCTCATGCCCACCGGATCGCGCACGCCATCCTGGTAATCGACGGTAAACTGCCGCGAAAGGACATGGATGATTTCCTGGTCAGCGGGGATGCGCACCTGCTGCGCGCCTTCGATCACACGGAAGACATCGCCCTCGGTAATGACATGATCGCGCGCCGCCACAGCGGCCACGCCGCGCGAGTTTTCGCCGCGCAGATGACGTCCGGTGATATTGATCACCGCCTCTTCCACCACCTGCCCGCTCATCAGCTCCGCTTCGCGAACGGCCTCGCCAATGCACTGTACTGCCGATTCGATGTTGACGATGGCGCCGGCGCGAACGCCGCGCGAGGGCGTGGAACCCACGCCAAGAATCTCCACAGCGTCCTCGCCCTGCATACGACCGATCAGGGCGTGGCAGAGGCTGGAGCCGATATCAATACAACAAAGCGTTTCGTTCATGGTCCCGCCGAAATAACGGCGTCGGCGCCGCGAAGATCGATGGCCCCCTGCTGGAGACCGCGACGTTCCAGGTAGGAGACCGCCGCATAGAGTTTGCCCAGGGTAAGCGCATCGCCAAAGGTCGCTGGCAATTCCACGCGTACTCGCGACCGGGAAAGGTAAAGCGCCGCGCCGCCCTCTGGCCGCAGACGAATTTCGGAGATACGACGGGCCAGATCCGGATAAGCGCTGCGCACGGCGCTTAAGTCAGCCAGCAGTTGCTTCAATTGTGGATCATCGAAGCGCTCGCCCTGGCGACGGAATGGTCCGCTGAGCAGCGGAGCGTCGGGGCAACGCAGGCGATTTTCGGCCAGGATGACGCCCTCTGGATCGATCTCGAATATCAGCGCATCTTCGCTGCCCGGCTTGACCAGCGCCGCACACTGGCGTTCATGCACAACAATCGCCAGGTCCTCGCCGCGACGTTCGATGCGAACATCAAGCAGCGCCGGATGCAAGCGCAAGCGAGCCTCGGCGGCAGCAATCGTTTGATCATCGATGGGCGCGCCGCTGCGCAGCGTTGAAAGGGCCAGGATTTCCGTAGAACTGAATCGGCCGGCCCCCTCCACAACAATGGAGCGCACTGCGCGCGATTGCAGTTCGCCACGCCACAGAAGAAAAATGCCAAGGGCGATGATCAGTGCGGCCAGCAGCGCCAGTACGATCCAGAGCAACTGATCGCGGGGCATGGTCGCAAGGCGCCAACGCGGCGCTTGCGCCGGCGCTGCCACTGGCAAAATCTCCGGCTGCTGCGCTGAAAGATCCGCGCCAGGCGCTTCTGCTGCGTCTATGCCTCCGGCCGCGATTTGGCCCTGCTCTGGCCAGGAGAGCTTCATCCAAGTCTCCATTATTATGTCGCATAAGCTGTGTAAAGAAAAAACCCACATCTGCTTCAAAAGAGCGATGGAAGCTCTCTTAACGTCTGTTTAGGAGATGGCCGCCCGGATCAACTGCGAGATGCTTCCGGCCCCCAGCGCCGCCAGCACATCGCCGCTTTGCAGCGTCGCCCCAAGTTCTGGCAACTGGCGCGGATCAATGCACTCCGCACTGCGCTGCGGATCAAGCGCCTGCAGATGACGGGCAATGGTCCTTTCATCGGCCTCGGGCAGCGGGCTTTCGCCAGCAGCATAGATCGGCAGCAAGACCACGCGATCGGCAAGTGCAAGAGCAGCGGCAAACTCCGCCGCCAGACGCCCGGTGCGCGTATAGCGATGCGGTTGAAACAGCGCGACCAGCTTCCCGCCGACAGCTGTCAGCGGACGCAAGGCAGAGAGCACGGCGCGCAATTCTGTGGGATGATGACCGTAGTCGTCATAGACCGGCGCGCCGCGCCAGCGACCAATCAGTTCCATGCGACGGCTGACGCCCGGAAAGCTGCCAAGGGATTGCAGCGCACGTCCCACGCTGTAGTGCGGCAGTGAAAGGAAGCCGCGCTTCACAGCGGCGTCCAGCAAAGCCAGAGCGCCAAGCGCATTGGAAGCAAAGTGTTTGCCAGGCAGGCGCAGCTCAAAGCTCCCGCACGAGACGCCTTTGCAAAAAACCTCCAGCTCGTAGCCCTTGCCGCTGAAGACGCCGCGATAATCAAGCAGAGCCTGTTCCGATGCGGAGAGTGTGGCGCTATTTTCTCTGTCCAGCGCTGCAAAACGCACCAGAGCAGGATTGCCGGACATGCCCGATGCAATGCCGCGCAGTTCGTCGTCGGCCAGATTGAGGGCGCACAGTTGCGCCTCGCCGATGAAGCGTTCAAAGGCGCGGCACAAGCCCTTTAGATCGCCATAGGTTTCCAGATGATCGGCATCAATGTTCAAACAAAGGCGCAGTCCGGCCGCGGCGCGCAAGAAGGAGGCGTCCGACTCGTCGGTTTCGTAGACGCAGGCGTCGCCGCCGCCGTAGCGAAAACCCTCCGGCAGATAGAGCGGCTTGCCGCCAGCCAGGATATGCGGATCGGCGCCCAGTTCCAGCAAAAGCCAGCCCAGCATCGAAGTCGTTGAAGTCTTACCGTGGGTGCCAGCCACACAAAAGGCGGCCCTGGCATCGGACATTGTCTCGCTCAAAAAATCAAAGCGGTGCATCAGGCGCAATGCGCCGCTGGCTGCCAGCTGCTCGGCGCGCGCTCGATCGGGATGCTCGCGCCCGATGGCCGAGCTGTAGACGACAATGTCCGCTCCCTCAATACGGGCCGCATCGTGGTCGCGAAAAGCGGCGATGCCCTCCTGCGCCAGATTTCGCTGCAATTCGGGGCCGATGCCGGGATCGGCGCCGCTGACCCGACAGCCGGCGCGTGCGGCAAAACGCGCCAGCGGCGACATGCCTGATCCGCCGATGCCCAGAAAGTAGACCGTCGCCCCGCGCAAACTCAATGCCCGGCGCTCCGATTTGCTACGTAGTCCATAAGATCGACGGCAATGGTCCGGGCCGCCTGCGGCCGGGCCAGGGACCGCGCGGCCCCGGCCATTCGCTTGCGGCGCGCGCTATCGCCGGCCAGGGCGGCAAGCGTTTCAAGAAGCTCTGCCGCATCAGCATTGCGCTGCGCCAGTAACAACGCGGCCCCGGCATCGCGCAGGTAGCGGGCATTGGCGCCCTGATGGTCATCGGCGGAAAAGGGATAGGGAATCAGAATAGCAGGCAGAGCAAAGAGCAAAAGCTCGGCCAGCACGCCGGCGCCGGCGCGGCAGATAGCCAGATCGGCTTTGCGGTAGTACTGCTCAATGCCGGTGACATAGCCAAGCAGTTCAACGTTGGGATATTTTTCGAGCGGCAAGGCGGCGCGCATGCCTTCCAGATTGGCCTGGCCGCACTGTATGGTCCATTGCAGCGCCGGGCCCTGCCAGCTGGCAATTGCAGCCAGGCACATTTCGTTGAGTTGAGCGGCGCCCTGGCTGCCGCCAAGCACGAGAATGGAAAGCGCGCGCGCCTGCTGCGATGCGCGCGGGCTGTCTTGCGCCGCTGCGACAAGCGCCGGGCGCAACGGATTGCCGGCGCGCAAGGCGCGCTCTTGCGGCAGCTTCCAGTGTTCCTCCACCGGAAAATTCAGATAGAGTCGTCCGGCGCTTCCTGCCAGCCAGCGGGTGACGCGACCCGGCGCAGCGTTTTGTTCGCAAAGCGCCGTTTTGAGCCCCATCCAGCGCGCCATGAGCAGCGCCGGCGCCGATGAATAGCCGCCCATACCCACTGCCAGCTGCGCCTGACGCTCACGAAAGATGCGCCGCGCCTGCCACAGGGCGCGCAGCATACGCCACGGCAGCAGCAGCGCTGCGATAGAACGCAGTTGCAGCGGCGGCGCCTGATAGAAGTCAATGGCAAAGGGCGCCGTAATAAAATCGGCGTAGCTGCGATTCTTTTCCAGACTGAGCAGCGAAACGTGCGCGCCCGCCGCCTGCAGTGCGTGGCAGAGCGCCAGTCCCGGCGTGATGTGGCCGCCGGTCCCGCCGGCAATCACTACAATAGAAGGCGCCGGATTGCCCTCAGGTCCTTTCGGCGCTTTCGTCGAGCTGGATAAATTCTGCGGGCTCTTGCTCATCGCTGCTCTGTTCCTGTCCGCTCAGGTTGACCAGCAGTCCGGCAAGGCCCATGCTTACAATAAAAGAAGAACCGCCGTAGCTTAAGAAAGGCAGACTGACGCCGGTGGTTGGCGTCAGTCCGGTGACCACGGCCATATTCAGAAGTATTTGCAGGAATAGCATCGCCAGCAGCCCGGCGCCAAGCAACAGGGCAAAGGGATCGCGCAGGCGACGCACAAAGTACACCGCTCGCCAGAGAAAGGCGCTGTAGAGACCGGCCAGCACAATCAGCCCCAGCCAGCCAAAGTCTTCGGCAAAGAGCGCCAGGATAAAGTCGGTATGGCCGTAGGTCAGATAGCGGTGTGAAAAGCCAGAGGCCAGAGGCGCGCCGACCCAGGCGCCGTCTTGAAATGCGCGAAAGGAGGTAACCAGCTGGTAGCCGCCAGCGTGACGCTGGCTCCAGGGATCAAACCAGACCATCAGGCGGTCCAGGCGGTATTGCCAGAGTGCAAGCAAAAGCAAGAGTAAAGGCAAGGCCGCAAGCGCCAGGGCCGCCAGACGCATCATCGGAAATCCAGAAACATAGAGCAGCGCCAGCAGGGCGGCCAGCATGCACATCGTCGTTCCGTACTGCGGCCCCAGCAGAATCAGGGCCAGCGCCGCGCCGACCAGCAGCGTTGGTCCAAACAGTCGTCGCAGATCGTATTCCTGCTGCAGGGCGCCGCGACGGTTCAGGGCCTGGGCATAATAGACCGGTATGGCAATCTTGGCCAGCTCCGAAGGCTGCAGTGTAATTGGGCCAATGGCCAGCCAGCGGTGAAAGCTTTCGCTCTGCCCCGCAACGCTCTTGCCGATGCCAGGCACAAAGGCCAAGGCAAGCAGCGCGATCACGGCCAGCAGCAGCGGCAGCGCAAAGCGATAGAGCAATTCAAGGCGCAGCGATGCCAGCAGCAGAAAAAAACAGGCGCCAACCAGAAACCAGCCCAGTTGCTTTTCAAAGTAGTAGCGCGGATCGCCAAAGGCGCGATCGGCAATCACCGAAGAAGCGCTGTACAACGCCAGCAGACCAAGCAGCGGCAGGGCGATGGCTAACAGCGCCAGCCATGGATCGCGCCGGCGCGGATCAGCCTGACTCATCCAGTGCAACAGTCGCTGTTCGAAACGCAGCGGCGCAAGGTTCTGAACTTCACTGTTCATTGTTTCTGGTCGGCGCGACGGCGTGCGGCGACCAGGGCCTCAAAACGTTGACCGCGCTCGGAGTAGGAGCGGAAGGCATCGTAGGAGGCGCAGGCCGGCGAGAGCAAGATGACCGGACGCGCAGCGCTACCTTCATTTTCGGCTGATTGGCAGGCGGCCTCGAACGCAGATTCCAGTCCGGAAAAACTCCGCCTGAGACCAAGAGCGGCGGCAATCTGTGAGCCGGCTTCGCCGTAGGCGTAGAAACGCACCAGCGGATCGGCTGCGGCAAGCGGCGCAAAAGAAGCGCCCTTGGCCCTGCCGCCCAGCAGCAGATGCAACGGACGACCGGGATACGAAGCCAGCGCCGCAAGCGTGGCCTGCACCGTTGTGGCCTTGCTATCATTGATAAACTCCGCCCAGGCCGGCCCCGCCACGCGCTGCATTCGATGCGGCAATCCTTGAAAGCAAAGCGCTGCAGCGCGCAGGGCCGCGGCATCCGCTTTGAGCAGTCCGCGGCGCGACAGCGCTTCGATCGCGCCCAGGGCGTTGGCCAGGTTGAGCGCATTGTGCACGCCGCTAAGCGCGAACTCTTCGCGTTGTAGCAGGCGCTGGCCCTGAAAGTCGAAGCCCGCTGGCGCCGTCTCCAGCAGGGCTTGCATCTGCACCGCCTGCGCGCCAAAGCGAGCGACGGCCTTTTCCAGAATCCAGGCCGGCGCCAGGAAGTTATCTTCGGGCTGCATGGCCGAAAGCACATTCAACTTTGCGTCCAGATAGCCATCCATTCCATCATAGCGATCCAGATGATCTTCCGCCAGATTCAGCAACATAGCCAGCTGAGGATGAAAAATGCCATTGAGCTCCAGTTGAAACGACGAGCACTCAACGACCAGCGCGTCGACCGAGGGCTGTAGCGCCAGTTGGGAGAGCGGCAAGCCATAGTTGCCGCAGGCGACGACGCTCCTGCCGGCCGCCGCAATCAAATGGGCCAGCAAGGCCGTGACCGTACTCTTGCCATCCGTGCCGGTCACGGCAATCGTAAGCGGAGAGCTTGACCAACGACGCTGGATGGCTTCGAAACCCAGTTCGTTTTCACCGCGCAGCTCCAGCTGGCGTCGACGGGCCTCGGCAAAAAGAGGCTGGGAAAGGGGAATTCCAGGAGATACAACAACTATTTGAATCTGAAGAGTATCCAGGAGATCGGAGGATTGATCGGAGAAGATTCCGCCAAAACCGGGCTGCGCCGATATCTCCGGAGGCGCCGCCAGCGAGGCATTGCGGTCGCAGCCAAAAACCTGCGCGCCCTCAGCCAGAAGCAAGGCCATGGCCGCCTGACCGGATACTCCGCCGGCCCCGCTGACCAGCGCACGACGGCCGCTGTAATAAGGAGCGCTCACCAGACTCCGCCGCGTCTATTGAATGCGCAGCGTGGATAGCGACAGCAAGTTCAGAATCACGCCAATCAGCCAGAAGCGCACCACAACGCGCGTTTCCGGCCAACCGAGCAGTTCAAAATGGTGGTGCAGGGGCGCCATCTTAAAGATGCGTTTGCCGCGCAGCTTGAAACTGCCAACCTGCAGGATCACAGAGAGCGCCTCGAGTACGAAGACGCCGCCCATGATAACCAGCAGAACTTCCTTCTTGATGATGATGGCGCTCATGCCAATGGCGCCGCCCAGGGCCAGCGAACCGGTATCGCCCATAAAAACGCGCGCCGGCGCAGCGTTAAACCACAGAAAGCCAACGCCGGCGCCGCACATTGCCGCCAGAAAGACGGAGACCTCGTGGGCGTTTTCAACCAGCGGCAGTTTCAAATAGTTTGCGGCGCGCGGCGTACCGGTGATATAGGTCAATGCGCCCAGCGTAACCGCCACAATCAAAACGTTGCCGATGGCCAGTCCATCCAATCCATCGGTCAAATTGACGGCGTGGCAGCTACCCACAATCACTACGATCCAGAATGGCAACGCAATCCATACGCCAAGATCAATCAACTGCCGGTTCAAAAAGGGGACAAAAAGTCCTGTATTGTTGTAAGCTACGCCGCGCGGATTCTGCGGCATATCCGGCGTGATGCGATAGTAGGCGTAACAGAAGGCAAGAGCGACAGCCAGAGTCAGCGCCATCTTCATGCGCGCACTCATGCCGCCTTTCTTTTTCAGCACAACCTTGGAGTAGTCATCGCGAAAGCCGATGGCGCCCAGCGCCGTTACGCCGGCCCACAGACTGAGAAAGTGCAGGTTGTGGAAGTTGCCAAAGAGAAAACAGGCCACCGAAAGCGAGGCCAAAATCAGGAGGCCGCCCATGGTAGGCGTGCCGGCCTTGCTCTGGTGACTCTGCGGTCCGTCGCTGCGAATTGTTTCGCCAAACTTAAGTTTCTGCAGCCAGCCAATGATGCGGTTGCCAAATAGAAAGGTAAAGCCCATGGCAGTGAGCGCAGCCATCAGACCGCGAAAGCTAACATAGCCAAAGAGGCGAAAAAAGGAGGGCGCATACCACTCCGTATAGATCCATTCAAACATATTCCATTGTCCGCAGGCGGTCGCTGACCGCTTCCATCCGCGCCGAGCGCGAACCCTTGACCAGTATGCCGTCAAAACCCGAGAGCAGCGTGCTGTCCAGCACGGCCGCAAGTTCCTGACTGTCGCCAGCCTGCAGCGACTCGCCGGCCGAGGCGTATCCCTGCAGTATTGCGGAGGCCAGTTTGCTGCCAGCCACAGCACAAAAGGCGTAACCGGCGGCGGCGGCGGCAGCGCCCACGGCCTGATGGCCGGCAGGCCCAAAGTCGCCCTGCTCGCCCATCTCCCCCGCAAAAAGCGCCAGTCGACCCTCGGGCAATAGCCGGCGCAGGGCGCGAATAGCGCTCTCGAAGGAAGCCGGATTGGCATTGTAGGAATCGTCGATCAGCAGCTGCTCCGGCCGACCGGGCCGCGGCAGGCGGTGCAATTCAAAGCGACGCGGCGAAAGACTGCGCGTGCCGATCGCGGCCTCGGCCAGCTTCTGTGCTGGAAGGCCGCTGGCAGCAAGCAGTCCAAGCGCTCCGATCAAATTCTGGGCCATGGCAGCATGGGCGTAGGCCGGGGCCAGCACCCTGAGTCCAGTCTCCTCCCACAGGAAGGAAAGGCCCGCAGCGGACAGGCGCAGCTCGAGCGCGGTAGCGGTCGCGGCACAACGTTGCGTCGGCTTGCGGTCCAGGTCAAAAAGCAAGAGCTGTAACCCGCGCCTGGCCGCACATTGTTGGGCCGCCTCGACGCCGGGGCTGGAAGCGTGGTAGGCAAGCCAACCGCCCGCCGGCATGGCCTCGGCAATCTCCAGCTTGGCCTGGACAATGCCTTCAATGGCGCCAAAGTTCTCAATGTGCGCCGGTCCGATGCTGGTAATGATGCTGTGCTGCGGCCCGGCGACGTCGCTCAAGAGCGCAATTTCGCCGGCATGGTTCATGCCCATCTCCAGTACGACGCTGGCAATCTCGCTGTCGATCTCCAGGATGGAAAGCGGCAGGCCCAGATGATTGTTCAGATTGCCACGCGTGGCGTAGACCGGCGCTCGAGGGCCTTGCTGTAATAAGGCCTGTAACATTTCCTTGGCCGAGGTCTTGCCGTTGGAGCCGGTTACGCCAAAACAAAGCGCATGTAAACGACGACGATGATAGCGCGCCAGATCAAGCAACGCTTCTTCGCCGGAGTCGACGCAGAAGATACAGGGACCGTGGTCGCGATCCGGCAATTCCAGCATGCCGCCCAAAAGGGCGCGCTCTTCCACAAGAATGGCGCCGGCGCCAGCCGCGATGGCATCGGCAAGATACAGATGACCGTCGCTCTTTTCCCCGCGCAGACAGACAAAGAGCTGACCGCTCTTCAGCTGGCGCGTATCAATGGAGGCGCCGCCGCGTACCACAACGCCATCCACAGTCGCCTGGCCGACGGCCAGCGGCTCGCGTCCCAGGGCCAGCGCCAGATCATCGATGCGCCACTCGTTCATGGTTGAGCTAGGATCTCCAGTGCAATCTCACGATCCGAAAAATGCCGACGCTCATCGCCTACAATCTGAAATTGTTCGTGGCCTTTGCCGGCAATCAACAATCCCGTTTGCACTGCGGAAGAAGTGCGCAGCAGTGCAATGCCCGCTTCAATAGCCTGCCGACGATCGCCTATTTCCTGCACCCTTGCCCGGACTTCAGTTGCAGCAAGCTGTGCAATGCCCTCCAGAATATTGCGACGGATCGCCGCCGGCTCTTCGTAGCGCGGATTGTCGTCGCAGACAATTACGCTATCAGCCAGCCGCGCGGCAAGAGCGCCCATCAACGGCCGCTTGGCGCGGTCGCGATTGCCGCCGCAGCCAAAAACAACGATCAACTGCTCTGCGCCAAGCTCGCGCACGGCCTCCATCGCCTTCTGCAGGGCATCCGGCGAGTGGGCATAGTCAATAACCACAAAGCAATTCTTTCTTCCCGGATCATCGATCCGTTCCAGGCGGCCAGGGGCGGCGCTGAAATTGGCCAGCGCCTGTCGCGCTGCAGATTCCTCGCCCGGCGCAAGTTGGGCGCAGGCCAGCGCCAGGGCTGCGTTCCAGCGATTGAACAGCGCCGGCGCCTGCAGCGTACCGTCGTAGGCGCTGGCCAGCCACTGCACGTCATGGCCCTGCCGCACAAGATCCTGACGCAGTCGATGGCACCATTCATCCGCCGCGCAGATTGCGATGGCAGAGTGCGGAAGACAGAGCGCAAACAACTGCAACTTGGCCTGAAAATAGCGCTCCATATCGCCGTGAAAATCGAGATGATCGGGACTGAGGTTGCTGAAACCAGCGGCGCTAAAGCGCAGACCCATGCAACGCCCAAGGGCCAGCGCTTCCGAGGACACTTCCATGGCGACATGGGTAACGCCATCGGCGCGCATCTCGGCGAGCAGCGCATTGCTCTCCGGCGCCCGCGGCGTGGTATAGCCAGTGGAGCGACACACCAGACCGCGGCTGCCATTCCATTCGGCGCCTAGCGTGCCAATGATGCCGGCCTTACGATTCAGACTGCGCCAGATGTGCAATAACATGTGGGTGACTGTAGTCTTGCCATTGGTGCCGGTAATGCCAACCAGCTGTAGATGCTGCGAGGGATGACCATGCAGCGCACTGGCCAGGGCCCCCGCCGCCAGCGCCACATCCTCAACGACCAGGGCGCGATTGGCAGGCGCCCGATGGGCATCGCCGGCCAAACAGAGCCAGGCGGCAGCGTCGCGGGCAGCCTCGCTGTCGAGGTGTGCTCGCGACTGCTCATTGACAATGAACAGCGTTTCCGACCCGATCTGGCGCGTATCGTCGCTCAGCGATGATACCGGCCGATTGGCGAAGTCCGCAGCGGCCAAAGGCAGCCTGGCAAGCGATTGAGCTGCAGCGATCAGTTCAGAGAGCAACACTTGCGGCGCCGGCGCCCTCAGCGGCGCGATGATTCTTCAGGAAGCTCGGGCAGCTGAATCCTGACAATTTCATTTTGTTCCAGCAAAGGCAGCGTGTCGTGGACTCGCCAGCGCAATGGATCCTCGCCGGCAACAGCCGCCAGACGCGAAAGACCGGAACGCAGGGCGCGATTGCGTCGCTCCAGTTCGTCGCGTTCATGCACTGCCGCGCTGACGCGACGGCGCAAGATGGCGGTTTCAATATTCAGGTGCATGTAGCCGACGGCCACGGCAAAGACTGGCGCCGCCAGAACAATGATTCGAGCAACAGGCCAGCTATCGGCGAGCAGCGGTCGTAAGAGGCGCGAGATCTTCATGCCAGGGCGCCAGATGCGCCACTACTATCATCGGACGATTGAGCCAGGACTCTGAGCTTTGCCGAGCGACTGGCGGGATTGGCGCGGACCTCCGCCTCCGCAGGGACCAGCGGCTTCCTGGTCAATTGCACAAAACCGGTGGGCGGCTCGCCGCGCCGCTGCCGACCCAGACTCTGAAAGCGATGCTTTACGGCGCGGTCCTCCAGCGAATGAAATGAAAGTACCGCCATGCGGCCGCCTTGAGCCAGGCGCGATGGCAGACTCTGCAGGGCAAGTTCCAGCGATTGCAATTCCTGATTCACGGCGATGCGCAGGGCCTGAAAGACGCGCGTTGCCGGGTGAATGCCGCTGCGTCCCGGTTTGTGTGGCGCGCTCTGCTGCACAATCTTTGCCAGCGCACGCGCCGAATGCAGCGGTCGCGCCCCCGCAACGGCGCGCGCAATTCGGCCGGCGAAGCGCTCCTCGCCATACTCGCGAAAGATTCTTTGCAGTTCTTTTTCCGGCAAGCGATTGAGCAATTCGGCTGCGCTTGGCCCCAGTCCCGGATCCAGGCGCATATCCAGCGCTTCGTCAAGATAAGAGAAACCGCGTGCGCTGCCGCGAAAATGGTGCATGCTGACGCCCAGATCCAGCAGCAAAAAATCGGGACGCAGCTGACGATCATGCAGCAACGCCGCAAGCTCGCGAAAGTTGGCGTGAATGACTTCAAAGCGGCCGGGGCATGATTGCATCAACCTGGACTCCGCACGCTGCAGCATCTCCGCGTCTTGATCCACCGCCAGCAGCCGCGCGCTCGGGAAGCGCTGCAATAGCGCCAGCGAATGACCGCCGTCGCCAAGCGTGCCATCGACGACCAGCGCCGGTCCCTGGCCGGCGCATAGCGGCGCCGCGAAGCCAAGGATTTCTTCTAACATAATGGAGGGATGGTAATCCACCGTCAGACAGCGAGGCCAGCAAGGGCCCTGGCGGCAAACCCTTTGGATCTGAGCTGCAACGCAGCGCGAATTTCGATCGACAGCAAGACGACGGGACATAAGCTAGAGGCGCCGGTCCGCGCTCTGGCCGGACGCCACAGGATTCATGGAAAGCGCCTTTGCCGCAGCAGCAGCTATGTCCTCGGATTTGCATCCCGAATATCAGTATCTGCAGTTGATGCAGCGCATCCTGGAGCAGGGCGAGGAGCGTCGCGATCGTACCGGCGTTGGCGTGCGCAGTCTCTTCGGCGCACAGATGCGCTTCGACCTGCGCCAGCGCTTTCCGCTCTTGACCACCAAGGCAGTGCATTTCAAGTCCATCGCTTACGAGTTATTGTGGTTTTTGCGCGGCGAAGACAACATCCAGTACCTCAAAGATCATGGCGTTAGCATCTGGGACGAATGGGCCGACGCCGAGGGACGCCTGGGTCCGGTTTACGGCGTGCAGTGGCGGCGCTGGCAGGCCGCTGATGGCCGTCGCATCGACCAGATTGCGGCGCTGATCGAAGGCCTGCGCAACAATCCGCTGAGTCGCCGTCATTTGCTGAGCGCCTGGAACGTTGGCGAGCTGGACAAGATGGCGCTGCCGCCCTGTCACGTTCTCGCCCAATTCTATGTAAGTACAAAGGGTGAGCTGAGCGCTCAGCTCTACCAGCGCTCCGTGGATGTATTTCTCGGTCTGCCCTTCAACATCGCTTCTTATGCGCTCCTGACTGTTCTGCTGGCGCAAAGCGCTGGCCTGAAGCCCGGCGAATTCATTTTCAGCGGCGGCGACGTGCATCTCTATTTGAATCATCTGGAGCAGGCAAAGCTGCAATTGCAGCGCAGCCCCTTCCCCTTCCCGCGGCTGCAGCTGAATCCGCAAATTACCGACATCGATCAGTTTCGCTTTGAGCACATTGAGCTCTTGGACTACCGCAGTCATGCACGCATTGCCGCGCCGATTGCCATATGAGAGATCATGCTGTCGCCAGAGGAGGAAGACCTGCTGCGGCGCACGCTTGTCAAACGTCAGCAAAGCCTGGAACTGGTTGTGGCGCACTCCCTGAATGGCGTCATCGGCGACGGCGGACTGATCCCGTGGCGCGAACCGGCAGATCTACAGAATTTCAAAACTACCACCATGGGCGGCTGTCTATTGATGGGCCGACGCACCTGGCAGTCGATCCAGCGCGCCCTGCCCGGTCGCACGACGCTTGTCATCTCCACAAGCCCGCTCAGCCTGCCGGAGGGCGTCTTGCTGGCTGACTCGCCGCTGGCGGCGCTGCAGCTGGCGCCGCAAGGAGCGCGCCTTTTTGCTGTGGGCGGCGCGGCTATCTACCAGGCCTTCTGGCCATTGATCGAACGCTGTCACATAACTCTGGTCAAGGATCTGCCGCCGGGCGATGTGCGTTTTCACGCCCTGAGTCTGCTGGCGGCCGGCGACTGGCTTTTGCAAGAACGGCGCGCGCTCAGCGAGACAGCGGAACTCTTTGTCTTTCAACGACGCCCGCCGCCGGACCAGTAGGGCTGCGCCTGTTTTTTTCTTTGCTACGACGCTCGCCGCTCAAGCATGGCCGCGCCGCGTCGGGCGACTCCGCCCCGGGGCTGTGCTGGAGAGGTGCCGGAGTGGTTGAACGGGGCGGTCTCGAAAACCGTTAACGCCGTCAGGTGTTCGAGGGTTCGAATCCCTCCCTCTCCGAAAGCGTGTGCCGCACACCCCCCGCGCGTCTGAAGCACGATGCACAATGCTTGAAATGTGCACGGCAGGAGGGAGGGTGAGAACCCTCGACGGGTTCGATCTCGTCGTGCGCGAAGCGCACCTACCTTCTTCCTTTCGAGTCACGACGGCAGCGGAGCTGCCGGAGTAATCCCTCCCAACTCCCGGAGCCAAGCGACGGGAGTTTCCCCGCGCTTGCGCAGCAAGCCTTGAGTGTCCGAAAGGGTGTGAGCATGTGTTGGTTCATGCGCACATCCATCCCTGTCTGAGCGCATGAACTCGCGCAACCTCCGTGTCGCGCGCGAGCAACACATGCTCCCGCGCAAGGTCCCAGCGCCGGGCAAATAGAGAGAGGGTGTACGCGCTGTACGCAATGGGCACTTCGCTTTTGCGGCCGCCGGCCGCCGCCTTGCGCGGCGCAGAACACGGCAAAACCAATACTTTGGACTCTTTTACTACTATTGCCTGACCTTTTCCCCGCCACGGATTCAGCCAGGCCGCCATTCTGTGCCAATCCTCTGCAGTACGGAAACTCGCTCACAGCATACCTTTCTCCTGCCACATGATTCCAATTGCAATTCGTGCTAATTCTCTCAAAAGCGCACCTAAAGCAGCCCGTCACACTGGGAATGCGCCCCGTAGATATTTGTAGTATCGAATCAATTATTCTTCAACGGGGCGGCGTATTCTTCTGGCCACTTGATGGAATGCTCCCAAGGATGGGAGGAGCACCCCTGGAGAACGTATGATTGTTGCCGCTCGGAGGTTTTGGCATCCCATGGTCGTCGCCTCACGATTTGTACCATTGCTCTTTGGAATATTGCTGGTCAACCGGTGCACAACGCCGCCAGATTCCTGTGCGACTGGCGATATCGAATGCAGCGTTCTCGCTGTGCTTCCGTATAGCGGTTTCGGGGTCATTGTTTTCTCGACTGGACCGATTACGATCAACGGGGACTGGGACTGCAGCCCCCTGACCAATAATTGTCAGGATGTATATGACTTTCGAATTTCGAGTGCGGTAGCGGCCGACTCGATTACAATATCTGTATCAAACATTACAGGGACTTCAGTGCTTCGAATGGCTGTTTTTGGACCTGGATCAACCTTGAACGCTACGAATTTGATCAATTCCGGCCTGGCTGATCATAGATGCTTCGGCCAGGACGTGGGCGATAGCGTATCCATCTCCGGGGCGACGGGAGCCGGCCTCTATCGCATCGCCATTGGCCGCGACTGGGGACTAAGCGCAGGTTCAGGCGGCCTTTATACACTTGCGGTAAGCATGAATGCTCCCAAATTGGCATTCATCGCTCAAACTGCGGATAACGCTGCGCCGGAACTGCTGGCAGCGTCAACCTGTCCCTGAAAGTCAATCAGCACTCTCCCTGGGCGACGCTTGACTAGCGCAGGATCAGCTCTTTGTAAAGAGCTCCCTGTTTGCACAATGTGGCGACCACTTCCAGTTCATATTTTCCCGGCGGCAGCGTCTGGTTCTCGTAGAAGATCGACGCGAGCGCACGGCCGAACGATCATGCAGGTTCAGCCTCGACGTGCTGATTTAGTTCCATTGCGCCGCCACGTAACCGATAGCTCCGGCAGCGCATCGCTGTAGTGCAAACTCAAGCAGATGTTGCAGCGTACGGAAAACCCAATCCTCGGCGCCAGGCTTCTACCGAGTCAGGCTGTTGCGAGCGCTTTTGCAGGCGAAAAGCAACGCGGCGCCATTGGATTGCCGGAAGCTCGGTCCGCTGGCAGTCCGTTTGCTTTTCTCTGGAAGTAGATTGCAGACTCAGACAGCGTCGACTTCCGTCTGATCCTGGTTTTCGTTCGACTGCTGATACAATCAGGTGCATCGTGGCCCGATGCCGCGCTCCTGGCATCGCCTCCGTCCCACGCTTCCATTATTCGGCCTTGCGCTGATGGCCATAGTTTGCGTTACGGCCTGTCAACCGGATGTTTCTGTCGTTTCAATGAATTCTGGCTGGAGTTATCGGCGCGGCTTTCAGACCGACTGGTTGCTCAACCAGGGACAGGAAAGCTGGATACCATTCAACTATCCGCGACTGTTTTCAAAAGAAGACAATATTCCAGAGGGCAGCATTACCCTGCGCACTGCCATCCCGCAACATATTGTCAATTTAGCCCTGCAGGGGCAGGCCCTGGCGCTGGACCCCGGCTGGCTTGGCGACGTTTCGACCTTTTACTGGAATGGCCAACGCTTTGCGCAAATTGGCAGCGAGCAGCCTTATGAACCCGGCTATTTGCGCCACCGAATCCTGGACATCCCCGCTGGCCTTGCCCGTCGTGATGGCCCCAATGAACTCTTTGTCGTAATCTACGGCAACGGCGCCTTCCCGCTCTCCTCAGAGACGACTATGTTCCTTGGACCTGCTGCGGAGGTTTCGGCCCGTCTGTATAAACACGAGATCCTTGCCTTCATGTTCATTGCCGTCTACATGGCGGTTGGACTTTACCACCTGCTTCTGTTCGCCGTGCGAAGACAGGAGCGACACAATCTCTATTTCGGATTTTTCTGTTTCTTCCTGTCCGCCTACTGGTTTCATCGCAACTTTTCACGCGATCTGCTCTACGGCGCCGAGGTTCTCTGGCGCTGGAAGCTGGAACTGATCTGCGTCTATCCGCTGGGACCAACGCTGCTGCTGTTTCTTACTAATTTCTTTGAGAAGCGCGACGGTCGCCTGGCCCGCGCCTACCTGTACGCCTGCGGCGTACTGGCAGCGCTCACAGCTGCCGCGCCCAGCTTTCAATGGGCCTCGCGGGTTCTCTCCGTCTGGCATGTGCTGGCGCTGCCGGTAGTCAGCTACTTCATCTACCTGATTCTTCGCCACGCACTGCGCGGCAATCGCGATGCGCTTTATATGCTTCTGAGCTTTGTCCTGCTGGTGGCAAGCGTACTCAATGATATCGCGGTGGCCCAGGGATTGATTGGTACGCCGCACACTGGCGGCTTTGCCTTTATGTTTGTGGTGGTTGCCATCGCTGCTGTCCTGGCCACGCGCTTCATGCGCGTCCACCGCGAAGCGGAAGACCTGAATCGCAATCTCGAAGGGCGAGTCCGTGAGCGAACTGAGCAATTGCAGAAGAGCCTGGAAGAAGTGCAGGCGCTCAAAGTACAGCAAGACGGCGACTATTTTCTTACCTCCCTGTTGATTGGTCCGCTGGGCGGGAATCGAACACAATCGCAAACAGTCGCCACCGAGATTCTGGTTCGTCAGAAGAAGACCTTTCAGTTCAGACAATGGCGTTCGGAAATCGGCGGCGACCTTTGCGTAGCTCAATCAATCCGGTTGCGCGGTCGTCTGTACACTGTCTTTCTGAACGCCGACGCCATGGGCAAATCGATCCAGGGCGCCGGCGGAGCGCTGGTTCTGGGAACCGTCTTCAAGGCAGTACTGACGCGCACGGAGGTAGTAGCCGCCGCCCAGGACAGATTTCCCGAACAATGGCTGCGCGATTGCTTCAGCGAACTGCAACGGGTTTTCGTTTCCTTCGATGGCTACATGATGGTCTCGGCCATTATCGGACTGGTCGATGACGCCACCGGCTTCGTCTACTTTGTCAATGCCGAGCATCCCTGGCTGACACTCTATCGCAATGGCCGGGCCAGCTTCATTGAAGATGAACTGCTGCTGCTGCGTAAGTTCGGCATTACAGCGATGGAAACCGGATTGAATGTGAAGACCTTTCAATTGCAGCCAGGCGATGTACTGATCGCCGGCTCTGACGGTCGGGACGATATTGTTGTGGGCGTCGATGCCAGGGGCCGACGCATGATCAACGAGGACGAATCTCAGTTTCTGCGTCTGGTAGAGCAATCGCAAGCAAAACTGCCGGCCATCGAGAAGGCCTTGCGCGGATCCGGGGAGCTCACCGACGATCTCTCGCTGCTGCGTATCGCCTACCTTGAGAATGAAATGGAAGAACGGAATGCGCCCTTGCCGGATCAGCTTCAGCAGCTGAGGGCGGAAGCCGAGCGAATGCTCCGGGCCGGCGCGGCAGAAAATGCAATCGGCCTGTATCAACAGACGCTTGCCCTGTATCCGACGGATGTGCACTCGCTGCGCAGGCTGGCAAGACTGCATCTTGCAGCGCGGAATTTTGGCGCGGCGGCCCAATCTACAGAGCGACTTGCGGAGCTGCAGCCCTCCAATGTGAACTACCTGTACGCAACGTCCCTGGCGCTCAAGCGATCGGCAACAAACGCAACCGAGCTGAGCAGGGCCGCCGATTTTGGCGAGCGATGCCGACTGCGTGAGCCGCAGAACACTCGCAACCTGGTTAATCTGGCTGACTGCTACCGTCTGCTTGGCGCCAGGGATCGCGCCGCGGTATTGTTGCACCGCGCTCTGGATCTAGAGCCTGATCATGGACGAGCCGGGAAATTGCGCCAGTTGCTGGAGCAGCCTGCCGGCGGTTGAATTGGACGGAATGAAAGCAGTCATTTGCACAAAGTACGGTCCGCCCGATGTTTTGCAGATCCGGGATGTGCAAAAGCCAATGCCAAAAGCCAATGAGCTTCTGATCCGGGTCAGGGCAACCAGCGTTCACATTGGAGATACAAAGATCCGGCGTCTGCAGCCGGGCATGGGACCGCTGATCGATGTCCTTGTTCGACTATTGATGCGTTTTGCAATCGGATTTGCCAGGCCGCGTCGGGCTATCCTCGGAATGGAGCTGGCCGGAGATGTCGATGCGGTTGGCAAGGATGTCACGCGGTTCAGGCCAGGCGACGCAGTATTTGCCTCGACGGAGCTTCGCCTCGGCGCCTACGCTGAGTATTGCTGTCTGCCCGAGAATGGCGCAATTGCCCTGAAGCCGGAGAATCTGAGCTACGATGAAGCGGCGCCGGTTGCCAACGGCTGTTTGACCGCGCTGGTACATCTGAGAAGACTGAAGATCCAGAAAGGGCATAAGGCGCTGATCTATGGCGCTTCCGGCAGCGTGGGGACTTTCGCTATTCAGCTGGCCAGGTATTTTGGCGCGGAGGTCACAGCTGTATGCAGCGCCTCCAATATCGAGCTGGCGAAATCGCTCGGGGCCTTGAGAGTCATTGACTACACGCACGAGGACTTTGCGCAAAGCGGCGAGAAGTATGACCTGATCTACGACGCCGTTGGCAAGATTCCGCGAAAAAAGCGCAAAGCGGCGCTGGCCAGATCCGGCGCCTATTTGAGCGTCTTTTCGCCCGCGGGCAATCTGAAGCTCAAGGCGGATGACCTGAAATTTATTCGAGAGCTCTACGAAAACGGCCAGCTTCGAACCGTAATCGACCGGCGCTATCCTATAGACCAGATTGTCGAAGCGCATCGTTATGTCGATGGCGGCCACAAGAAAGGCCACGTCGTAATTACTGTGTAACACGGCCAGCCCCGGCACAGAACCATATAATTTACTATTTTAAACAATAAGCAAGACCTGAGCGTCCGCCTGAAGATCCAGCTAGGGCTCGCTGCGATTTCGGCTTCGCCCGTTCCAAAAAGGATTTGTGGCGGCAAATGCAAGGGGACGACTCGCAGCTTTTCTTTCTTTTTCGCTGATGAATCTGTGGCTATCGATGCAAATGGAGGCGCAGACCGACGCCCTATGGTCCCTGGCGCAACACGTAGCGACCGGGTTCAACGAGAATTTCTTAAACTACTATAAACTTTTATGAGAACTTTCGTCTGCTAGTCTGTGCCGCGTCGCTGGCGCTGTTGTCTACAATGACCACAGCCTGCGCGGCTTATGGCAAAAGAGAGACTTTGACTATGACAGCAGCAGGATCAACGAGCGTGCAGCGCAGCAGCGCCGCTCCGGAATTACGATTGCCAACTCAGCGGCAAACTCCGCTACGATGGATTCTGGTCTTTGGTTCAGCGGCGCTCCTGGTGCAGTTTGCTCTCGCCTGCACCAGCGATTCCAGCCAGACGGACACGCTTGTAGTTGGAGCGCTGCTACTGGCCAGCCAGAACAGTTCAGCAACTGCAACCTGTTCCAGCAGCGGCTATTGCCGGATGTTTGCTACGACCGCTGGCGGCGGCGCCACAAAAAACGCCGGCATTGCCGGTCTTGATAACAATTGCGCCACAGACGGCAACAAACCCTCCGGCGGCGGGACCTACCGGGCCCTGGTCAGCGACGGGACCAACCGTCGCGCTTGCACCACAGCAAGCTGCAGCGGCGGCGCCGGCGAACACATCGCCTGGGTATTGCAATCGAACAAAGAATATCGCCGCAAGGACGGGACCACCGTTATCGGAACAACCACCGCCAACGGCGTGTTTACTTTCCCGCTAACCAACTCGGTCGAAATCCTGGCCAATCTTGTAGTCACCAATGGCATCGTCACAGGCCTGAATGCCGATTGGACAAGCAATGCTAACGACTGCCTGGACTGGTCCACAAACCTGGGCGGCAATAGTTCGACAGTCGGCACCTGGGATTCGACCGGCTCGGGTCTGATTGGCGGCGCGGGAACCAGCGGCTGTTCCAATATACACATGCTGGTTTGCGTAGAGCAATAGTCGGCCGCGGCCCGCGAATTGCTGCAGGATGCAAACGCCGGCGGCAGAGCGCATGCTGAAGGCGCATGCTTCTTGCCGGGGATGCGACGCCAGGAAAAACAGTCCCGGAGAGGACTGCCATGGAAAAGGCTACGCTGAAATTTCTAGAAGATCTCAAGAAAAACAACCAGCGCGAATGGTTTCAGGCTCATCGCCCAGCATATGAGGCAGCGCTGGCTGATTTCACAAAATTTCTGATTCAGCTGATCCGGGAAATCGGGCGTTTTGATCCCGCCGTCGCCAAAGTCGAAGCGCCTGATTGCATCTTTCGCATCTACCGCGATGTGCGTTTTGCCCGCGACAAGCAGCCGTACAAGACACATTTTGGCGCCTACCTGGCCCCAGGCGGACGCAAGTCCGAGCATGCCGCCTACTATGTACATCTTGAACCTGGAAGCTCAATGTTAGCCGGCGGGCGCTGGATGCCTCCCGCCGATCAGCTGCGCGCGATTCGCGAAGCCGTGGCCCGGGATCCTAAAGCCTTTACAAAGATCATCCGCGCGGCGCCTTTCAAGAAGGCCTTTGGAGACCTCGATGGCGAACAACTGAAGAGAATCCCACAGGGGTTTGCCGCCGATCATCCGGCCGCCGAGCTGCTGAAGTTCAAAAGCTACGTGGCCATTCACCGCGTATCGAATGCAAAAATCCTTGCATCAGATCTGAACTCCTATGCCGCCAGCGTATTCAAGACGCTAAAACCGCTCAATGACTTCCTGAACAAAGCGACAGGAACTTAGGCCGCCGGCTTTCCAATGCGCTTGCGAAAATCGGCGGTCAGACCTGGACTTGTCCGCAAGGGGCAATATCTATGAAAGTCGGCTACGTGGTTCTCTATGTACAGGATGAAGAGGCCAGCCTGGATTTCTGGACCAAAAAGATCGGTCTTGAAGTCAAGGATAGCAAAGAGGCTGCCGGCTTCACCATCCGTCAGGTGGGCTTTGCCGATCAGGATTTTTCCTTTGAGCTGGTCCCGTTGAAGTTCATGGAAACATTTGAGCACGGAATGAGCCTTGGCACGCCTTCCATTGCTTTTCGGACGCCGGATCTGGAAAAGATGCGCGTCGATCTACTTTCGCGCGGCGTGACCGCTACCGAGATCTCCAGTCATTTTGGCGTGGATTCCTTTGCTTTCAGCGATGACGCCGGAAGCTGGTTTGCGGTCATCAAGGAATGAGATCGGCCGGAGCTTCGGGCGCATGCGCGCGTTATGTACGCTGGATGAGCGCAAAGGTCAGGTCATCATTCTGGACTGTTTTGCCGGCAAAGGTAGCGGCGCTTGCCAGCACTTCGTCGCGCACCTGATCGAGTGATTTTCCAGCACTTCGCGACAGCGATTCAATCAGCCGTTCCTCGCCAAAGAGCGAGCCGTCCGGCGCCATCATTTCAGTCAGACCGTCCGAATACAGGCACAGTATATCGCCCGCGTCGAGTGTAAAGCTACGTTCGCCAGTGGCGTCGCTGATATCTTTTTCCACGCCAAGCCACATGCCATCAGCACTGATCACTTCAACGTGGTTGGAGGCGGCGCGGAAGATCAACAGGTCCAGGTGCAGGCCGGCAATCGAAATCTTGCCATTGCCGTCGCCGGCCAGAAAGGTCGCCGTAGCATAGCGCCAGGCCTTCAATGCGCGGATCCCTTCGTAAATCGAGTCATTGACCGCGATCAAAGTCTCGCCCGGCGTCAGATCCGGGGATCTGGAAAGTGTGGTATGAATCGCGGTGTGCATCATCAGCACCGTCAGGCAGGCTTCGAGTCCGTGTCCAACGACGTCGCCAATGAAAAACCAGTGTCGCGCCCCGTTTTCGCCCTCCGTTTGCAGGTAGTCGAAGTAGTCGCCGCCCACATGCTCGGCGACATGCATCACCCGTCGAAAGGCGTATGGGCCCTCGCTGCGGTCGGGCGGCAACAGCGAGGTCTGAATGCGACGGGCTATTTCCAGCTCGCGAGTCAGCGCCGCCTGTTCCACCTTCATTGCTGAAATCTGCCGCTGTTGCTCCGCCGCTAACTCCAGCCTGGCAGCCATTTCGTTGAAAACCCGGCCCAGTTCTCCCAGTTCGCCGCCGGAAACGGGCAATCGATGCTGGCCCAGTTCTGCGTACTTTTGGTCAAGCGCCAGCGCGCCGGCCTTGCGCACCGCGCTAACTGTTCTCTGCAGCGGTCGCACCAGCCAGCGATGCAGCGGCAGACTGAACAGAACGATCCCAACAACGACAGCCAGCGCCATCATTGGAATCAGAGTTGAGGTGATCGAAGAGACGACGGCCGTTGCCTGGGATTCGGGAATGGCGATTACCAGCTTCCAGTAGGCGGAGGGGACGTGAAATACGTAGACCAGCGTCGCAGAGCGATTCAAAAAGTCGTCATCCATTCTAAACTGTGTGTAAAGCGATGAATCGCCGAGGCCGACGGCCAGCGGGTCGGCCATGATCGCCGCAATCAATTGCGCTTCCGCTGATGATATCCCGTTGCTATCGGCGATAAGCTGAGCGGCGTGCGCTGCATTGAAGTCTGACTTCCCCGCGGCGCGCTGCATGATATCCGCGTTCATTTGATGTAACGCCGCGGCGATGGGCGCAAAACGCCCTTCCTGGCGGCCAAATTCGCTGGCGTTCATGAATTCCCGGGCCGGCTTTCCGTTGCGGTCGACCCCGCTGACCCTCGCCAGCTCCGGGTTGGGAAAGGTAATGAACTTGTTGTTACGATCCGTCAAAAAGGCGTAGCCGCCGGTATCCCGGCGGGCCCGCTCCAGCAGAGCCTGCAATCCTTCCAGCTTCAGGTCGACGGTAGCCGCTCCCCAGAAACGGCCTGCCTGCCGCATGGCGACCGTACAGGTTACCATTGGCTGATTGGAAAAGGGGTCCACGTAGGAGCGGCTCCAGAAACAGCGGCCGGGCCTGGAGTAACGTACTACGGAGTACCATTCTTCGCGATTGTAGCCATCGCCAAGGTTGTAGTCGTCATAGTAGCGCAACTGGCCGCGTCGGTCGCGCCCGTAAAAAAAGGAACGCCTGCCGCGGCTGGCATCAAAGGCAAAGGGCTCCGGCCAGACGCCGCCGCCGGCGACATCCTGATCGCCATCAAAGTCGAGCATACGCGGCAGGACCTGTCGATACAGCGCCTCGTTGCGCGGCATCTGTGGGGCCGCGCCGGCCACCGTCCGACAGAGGCCTTCGATTTCGCGCAGGCGCTGCACAAGTTTCGAAACGACATTGTTGCCGGTCTGCGTGATGTAGCGCGCCGACTGCTGGCTTACCAGAGTTCGACCGCGAGTGTTCATTATTGCAAATACGCCAGCCAGATCCCAGAGCGGAATCAGGGCCAGCGAACCAAGTATGACAAATGTAAGACTGCGATACCAGGGAACGCGCCGATCGGCCAGGCTTGCTTCGCTCTCTGCAAGCGTCGTACTCTTGCCATTTGCATTGTCCATCCGCAGATCGGCCTTCTACAGCGCCCACTGCGACCCTTTGCATGATCTGCTGGCAAGCCCAAAAACCGGCCATCACGCCTGCGTTGTACAGCCTTCCATCATCGATTTCAGCGTTCGCTGCGCACGCGGCGCGCACGCAGCACCGGGTCCGGCTTTGGCAGCGGCAGTCCGTAGATCCTTCGACGCACAAAACCAATCAGGCGTGCAGCGATGGCCAGCAGGCGTAGCTGGCGCGCCAGCAGCGTCAGCTTCTCTGGATTACGCACGGCAAAGATGCGCGAAACGCCGTCCTGGCGAAACTCGAAACTGGTGGCGGATACCAACTGGCCTTGATTGTAAGCCAGTATGCCGCGTCCGCCGTGCAGCGGCCAGAAGAAGACGGCGTCGGGCGGATTTTTGCGCAAGACGCCAGTAAGAAATCGAGCTACGTCCCTGCGTCCAGAAATTGGATTGAGCGCCGCCGCCACAGATCCGCCGCCGTCGGAGTGCGCCACAATGTCCGCCGACAGCGTTTGTTCCAGGCCTTCTACCGAGCCAAGCCGACAGGCTTCCATGAAGGCCTGCAGCAATTGGCGACAACGTCGCCCGCCTGGCCGCTCGACCCTATCTTTTTCCACGGACGGCTCGCGCAGCGCCAGACGCGCGCGGCTCATGATGCGCCGGCAATTATCCGGGCTGCGACCGACCAGCCGAGCCAGCTCAGCATAGTCGTAGTCAAAGATTTCACGGAGAACGAATACGGCGCGTTGTACCGGACTCAATCGCTCCAGCAGCAAAAGAAATGTGCAGCTCAAGGTTTCGCTGCGCTCTGCGGCCAGCGCCGGGTCATCGCGCTCGCTTGCCACCGGCTCCGGCAGCCACTCTCCAATGTATGCAGTGCGACGACGACGCGCCGATCGCATCAAATCCAGCGATCGCCGAACTACCACCGTCGTAAGCAGCGCGGCCTCGTCGCGCGCCGCCAGCGCCTGCTGCTCATGCCGCCAGAGCAACGCCTCCTGGACAATGTCCTCGGCATCCTCTACGCTGCCCAGCATGCGATAGGCGATGCCAAAGAGACGACGCTCTGATTTGTTGCCAGGCGCCACTCAGGCCGCCTGCCGCGCTACGCCCAAAGCGCCCACGCATTGTTCGACAGAAGACAGAACGCCGTCCAGCAGCAAATGATCCGAATCAACCCAATCGCCGCAAACAAAAACGCCGGGCAGCTCTGCCAGGGCGCAGCCCGGAAATCGCGGTCGGGACGGCCCCGGCGCTGCGGCCGAGACGCTCATATCCGGCAAGAAGCGAGCGCGCGCCAGTTCTCGTCGCCAGCCAGGCTGAAATTCATCCAGCATCTCTTCCAGCTCAGGCCGCAACGTTGCCTGATCGGCGTCGGTATCTGGCGCATAGCGCAGACAATGAATCAAAGCGCCGCCCTCCGGCGCCAGCCGTGCAAAGCTGGAATGCACGGAAAGATAGGAGCGACGGTCGCAGTCCATCAGAAAGGTTCTACTCGCTACGGGAAGGCGACGCAACGCTATATCCAGGCAGGCCGCGCGTATCGGCGACGCTGCGGCGGCAAAATCGCCAAGTTGCCGGCTTTGGGTTATGGCGGCGGCGGCAGTCGGAGGAACGGCAAGAATGATTTGATTTGTACTTACTTTGTTTCCATCGGCCAGCGCCAGACGCCAGGTTTTCCCCTGCGCTTCCAGGCTTTGAACCGCGGCGCTGGAACGGAACTGCACGCCAGCCGCCGCTGCCAGTCGCTGCAGCTGCTCCACAATGCTCTGCCAGCCGCCGTCGATGTACTGGACGCCGCCGCGCGCCAGCAGCAACTGCCTGGCCACGGCTGACATTTCCAGACTGCCTTCGTCGCCGTAGGTGGAGAGTCTCGCCAGACCGGCAAGCAGCGCGCGGACCTTGCTGCGCCTGCTATGCCCGACGATCCATTCTGCCGCGCTGCGGTTTTCCTTTGCAACGCTGACCGCTTCGAGCTTGCCGTAGGCGCGCGCCAACTCCCAGAGTTCCCCTGGAAGCAGCCCGGATTGCAGCGTGGCGCGAAAGCCAGCAGGCAAGCGCCGGATGCGACCCTCAAAGCGCCACCAGGCGCCGTCGCTTCCCACGGGATGGCCCGCAACCGAGACGCCCAGACGCCTGAAGAACTGTAGCGAAAATCCGCGCGTATAGAGCGCCCGCGGACCAGCATTGAAGACAAATCCATCCAGAACGCGACTGCGCGCCAGACCGCCAGCCCTGGATGACTTCTCCAGCAGAATTGTTTTACGACCCGATCTTGCCGAGAGAAGGGCCGCCGCCAGACCGCCGATCCCGCCTCCCACAATACAGACTTCGGCCCTCGATTCTTGCTCCGTACTTCGACTCATTTTCCCACCTCCGGGCCAACGGCCCGCTTACGGAGTGCAGTCGAATTTCGTCTGTCGAATGTGACAGCGGGCGCCTCATTTTTTTTGCCTCGGGCGCTTACTCCGCGCCCTCGTGTTTGCGACGATCGCGAAACAGAGCGCCAAAGAAGAACAGGCCGCTGCGCACCGGATCATCCTCGCCAACACTGTCGACCAGGCTTGTATTTTCTACGACAATGGTTCCGTAGATCCAATTCCAGAGGATCCTGGCCACGGATACGGCCGGCATTCGGTAGAGCGGAATTTGATGGGCGCGCACCGCATCGCGAAAAGCGCGCAGGTAAATGCGATAGCTGCGCGGCATGGTGGGCATATACATTTTGTAGGTACGGCCGCGGTTTTCAATCATCAGCGCATGGAGGCGACTGTTGCCGCGCGCAAACTCCCAGTAAGTGCGCGCAATAGCCGCCAGTCGTTCCAGAGGATCGCTCTGCGCAGCGCTGGCGGCTTCCATCATATTGGCCATTTCGCGTTCCGCGGCGCGCAGCAGTTCGCCGATAATTTCTTCCTGATTCGAGAAATAGAGATAGGGACTGGCGACACTGCACTCCAGCCGTTCGGCGATGGCGCGCATGCTCAGACGCTCGGCGCCCGATTCGCGCACGATAGCCTGCGCCGCTGATAGTATGGCCTCGCGACTGAGCGATCCGCGCGCCAGTGACTTGCGCTTTCCGGCCATCGCTTGAGGTTCGCGTTCCCCGCTACGCAGCGTCAACCAAATCCGGGCGCCGTCCAGCGGCCGCCTGCCGCCGCAGTCCGGCGCGACTGGCGGCAGGCAATGTCCAGGGCGCGACTGATCTCGCTGCGCAAGCGTTGCGGTTCATCCAGCAGCCAGTCGAGCGCCGATGTAGCCAGCGCATCTCCGCTGGCGCGAATCCGATTATCGTACTCTTGCCGGCAGCGCTCACGAAAATGCTGCGCCGCTTCTATCTCGCCGGCCTGCAAAAGCTGACGATACTTAGTTCCACTAAACAGATCGAAGGCCGCCTGCTCGCCCATCACGCCCATGCGCGCACGCGAGAGGGCCAGTGCGATGACCCCCGGGCGCAGGTAGCGCGAAAAGGCCTGGATCTGGCGGCCGCCGTAGTTCTGATTCAGTACGACGGACACTATCGGTCCCCGTGACAGGACATTCACATCCAGCGACTCGCCGCCAATCTGCTGGATGCGCAAACGCTCTTGTTGCGAACCAGGAGTAAAGCCGGGCGCATTGCAAAGCATGAGCAGCGGCAGTTGTCGACGGTCTACAAATTGCATAAATCGGCGAAAGCGTTCGGTCCCCGGCGCGTCCGGCGCCTGGGCATAGAACGGCTGATCGGCAATCAATGCGATGGCCCGCCCCTCGATGCGCGCCAGGGCCAGAATCAGATTCGGTTCGCTGGTTCCGGTCCAGTGGCGCAGATAAAGCGCGGCCCCGCCATCGACCAGCGACTCAATGACAGCGCGCATATCAAAGGGCTGGGTCGGATCTCGGGGGATCTCGACGTTTCCGCTTGCGGCGCGCGCGGCGGACGTCCGCCTGCACACGTAGCCCAGCCAGTCAGCGACCCAATCGAAGGCGGCGCGCAGGTCGGGCGCAACAAAATCCGCAGCGCCGCGCAACTCTGTAGCGCGCGCAGCATCGGCGCACAGGCAGACTGTTGCATCGGCGCCGCTCAGAACTTCGGCGCGCTCCAGTCCGCGCGGATCAGTAACAAGGTGCAGCCGCGGCTGACGAACTTCGCGCAAGGTCTCCAGCAAATCCATCTGCTGGGCTGCGTTGCTCAGGCCGGCAGCGCCTCCCTCCCACGCCGCACCATGGATGATGATGCGCGGCAATCCAAGTTTATGCGCACTGCGCAGTAGATCGCGTATCTTGATCAGCGAGGGACGACGCCAGATACCATCGTTGTTACGCAAGGCAACGATCATCGTCGACTGGCCGGCAAAGCGAGCCAGGCCGCCAAAAGCCTCCTCGGCCGATCGGTACTGGCCCTTGCATTCTACAAAGATTCCCTGATCCACATGAGCGCGAAGTTCGTCCGGGCTGAGTACGGTTTGCGCCGATCGCGGATGATCTGTCACAGAACCAATTCGTTCGATGGAATGAACGCCGACTTCGGCGCCGCCGCCCAGAAGCTTGTGCACCAGACGCAAACGGTACATTAGATCGATGCGATCGGCGCCAACCAGATCGACGACGCCGGTCATACGACCCATCACACGTGCGCCGCCAATATCGTAATTGCTTAAGTCTTCTCCGGTGACTGACCTGATTACTACCGATCCAGTCAATACACGATAGGACTCAGGGTGATCCAGCATCAACTGCAATGCGGCCTGCGAAGAGCCATATACATCCAGGCCGGTCGAGGAACCCTGACCGACAGCGACCATCAAAAAGCGGCGCGGCCGGCGGTCGGCCAGCTCGTCGCGATCGAAGCCGTGCATACGATCCAGTTCTGCGGCCATAGACTGAATCGTAGCGTCTCCCGATCGTTGCAGGTTGCCGAAGAGTTCGCTGTAAGTACAACGATCGCCGCACACCGCGTTCATCATGAAACCCTGCGCGGCACGATTCAGAGAAACCATTCCCTGACGCACATTGGCGCCGGCGCCATCATTCCAGACATACAGCGGCAGATCGTAGAGATAGGCAAGATAGACAGCGGCTACATACTTCTGGCCTTCCAGATCGCCAGTGGCCCCGCCCTGAATGCGCGAGTCCTTCATGTAAAATAGCGCCGGCTGGGCGGCAATTGTCCCGCGAAAGATGTGCGCGCCAACCTCGACTGCCGGCCCCCCGCGGACGTCTGGCCGGTCGATGCAAGGAACGAAGAGCTGCTCAAAGCTGCCGGCATCAAAGCATTCGCGAGCCCAGATTTCTACCGGCCACTTGCCGCGCGCAAATAGCCGCTCATCGCCAGGCGCCGGAGTATGTGAATGACAGGGGTGCGCCGGATCTTCTGGTTGCAGCAAATCCAGGACGACGCGTCCACGATCCAGCGCAAAGCGTATGTCACGTCGATCTTGATTGCTGCGCAATTCCAGCAAAACGGTGTGAGCGCGGGCATGCAAAAAGAAACGCATGATACGATCGGCCACGCGTCGAATAATGGACTGATTGAATCGCCGTGGATCGATGCCAAAAAGATCCAGATCCAGGCTGTGCTCAAAGGCCAGTATCTCCACCAGATTGTTTTTGCCGCGGGCAATGTGATCATAGGCCCGCAAAACGCGCAAGGCGCGAATTGCTGACTGCTCTACGTTAGGCGCTCCCAGTATGGCGCCGCTGGCATCGCGCTGCGGAACAGGCGCGCCCTCGCCCACGCAGACCATGCAGTGATAGGAAAGCGATGCATCGTTCCTGGACTCGACCTGCCACAAAATGACATCACTGTAGGGGCTGTAAAGTCGGCGCAGCTCGTGCGTTTTTAAGCGGCGTTCCGCTCGCCGGCGCACCTCCGCCAGCGTCGCCGGCGCAAGAACAGTCGGAAACAGTTCGGCGCCTGGACGGGACAGGCTGGCGCGCGCGTGCTCGCGAAAGGCGCTGTCCATTTCGCCAGGCAGCGCAACAAAGGGCTCCAGAATGAAGCGTCGGAAATCGGCGGCGTAAAGTCGATTCAAGCCCGTTCCGGAATACTCGGCGCGGTTGCGAGCATTGTGCCTGGTCTTTGCCGCCAGTATGCGCCGGGCTTCGTTGGCAAGCCTCTCGTCGGAATGATCGCGCGTCTCGCCAATCAATCGCTCCAGGGCGCGCTCCGTAGATGGCTGGATTTCCTGCAATCTGCCAAGCAGCGGCAGGGCTCGCAGCAATAGCTCCGCGCCGGCCTCCAGGCGACGATACAACTTCAGTAAGTGAAACAATCCGAAACGGCTGCGCAGATCCAGATGGATGTTTTGCCCGTCGCCCGCTGCGAAGAGGCGCAATAGGATCCGGGCCGTTGCGCTGCGATAGCGATCCGATAGCGGCGGAGCGCTGTGCTCTGGCGAACGGAGCAGCTCAATCGTTGCGCGCAGCCAGCGGCGTTCTGGATCGCGGGCCGGCGCCAGCAGACGATGCATGCTTGTATATGCTGCAATCCACTCGCGCAGTTCGCTCTGCACCTCTTGCCAGACCGGGCCCGCTTGCTCGAGCTCTGGCGCTGCCAGCAGCTCGGAGCACAGCACGCGCGCCTGATCCAGATCTCGCGTCTGAGCTGAGAAGCCAAAGATGATGCGACGCAGGGCAGACAGAACCTGGCGCGCCGCAGCCAGACAATCCAACTGCCAGGCTGCATGCCACTGCCGTTCCTCGGGATCAAGAGCCAGCCAGGCGAATGGCGCAGACGCTCCAATCGCCGGCGGCCGCGCCGAACTGGATGGTTCGCTGCCCGCAACATCAGCCAGAATATCGCCCTGGGCCAAGGGCGCTCCCGGCCCCATACTGCGCAGATCATGGCCCTGCCGCCGTTGCGCCGCGTCGTCGGCGCGATACAAAAACTGCAATACGCCAGAGATCGGCGCGACCAGCGTCATCTCCATCTTCATCGCTTCGATCACAATCAGCGCGTCGCCCTTCTGCACGGCGCAGCCGGCCTTGAGCTGGACTGCGCTGTGCGCTGCATCGTCGCCGAAGCGAACAAAGCGCGCCGGAAAAGGACAGCGCACCAGGCCTGGCCCGTCGGTCACGACCCCGGCATCGATGGCCTGCAGCCTGCCGCGTCGATAGTAGATCTGACCATCGGGCGCCAGCAGGCGCATGATCGATGTACTTGTATGCCGATCAATCCAGATGGCGTATCTCTGCTTCTCTACAGTTATTAGAAAATCCTGCTGTCCGCCGGCGCGCTCTTCGACCGCCGCACGCAAAAGCCAGACGCCGTCCACATATGCCTCGTATTCCCAGAGGCCTGTCTGTCGCAGGTCGACCTGCAAGGCGGCATCGTTGATCTGAACGGCAAAGGACTGCGCCGGTTCCGCGCCGCCTCTGGCGACCAATTGCTCAAGCAGCGCTGTCGATCGGATTGCCTCCTGCAGCTCTTGCCGGACAAGAAGGCAACGCTCGCCAAGCGCAAAGAGCGCCGCAGTCAAAGCGATCTGGTCGGTCGGAACCGGCGCGCATTGTTGCAATTCAACACTGTCCGCAAGCAGACGATTGTTGTAGTCGCCGGCAAGAAAGGCGTCATGGCGCACAATAGCCAGCAGCTGATCAATATTTGTGATCACTCCAGCAATGTAAATTTCACCGAGAGCGCGTTTCAGGCGATTAAGAGCGATGGCCCGCGAGGGGCCGTGGGCTATCAGCTTGCCAATCATCGGATCGTAGTCGGACAGAATTTGGTCGCCAGCACGATAGCCAAAGTCACAGCGAATGCCGTTGAAGGCCGGCAGAGCGACGGCGCGCAGGGCGCCCGGCGAAGGGGCATAGTCCAGGCAGGGATCTTCGGCGTAGATGCGACATTCGATAGCGTGTTGCTCCGGCCGAAGTCGCTGCGCGAGGGCGCGACCAAACTCGCCCTGCAATTCTCCCTGCCGATCATCGTAGCACAGAATCTGCCAGCGCACCAGGTCGACGCCCAGCGACTGGTCGGTGACGGCATACTCTACCTGCAAACGAGTGTTCATCTCCAGAAAGCCGAACTGGTCGGCCGCCTGATCATAAAGGAATTCAACCGTCCCCGCTCCGCCGCAGCGGTCGTAGCCGCAAGCGCGCGCAAGTAGCTCGGCGGATTCAAACAATCTGACGACGGTAGCCTCCGGCATGAGCTGGTGCGCCGATTCTTCGATGATCTTCTGGTTGCGGCGCTGCACGGCGCACTTGCGCAGGCCAATGGCCATGCCATTGAATATCTGCACTTCGACATGCACCGGCTGCGCGATGTAGCGTTCCAGATAGAGGCTGGCGTCCTGGTAGTTTGCCGCGCCGATGCGCCGGCTGGACTCCAGCGCCGCCGGCAGCTCCGCCGGCGAATGCACGATGCTCATCCCCTTTCCGCCGCCGCCGGCATTCAATTTCACCATTACCGGATAGCCAATGCGGTCGGCCTCGCCAAGCGCCTGAGCGTCGCTTTCAATTTGATCGCTGCCGGCAAAGAGCGCGATACCGGCCGCTCTTGCCAGACGCCGGGCGTCCAGTTTGGACCCCACGCACTGCATGATCTGCGCTGCCGGTCCCATGAAGACAATATTCTGACCGCTCTCACTATTGTACTGCTCGATCATTTGTACAAATCGAGCGTTCTCCGACAGAAATCCGTAGCCCGGATAAATGGCGTTGGCTTGCGCGTAGATCGCCGCCGCAAGTATCGTGGCGGGGTTCGCGTAGCTGGCGGAGCCGCCGATATGCAGGACTTCGTCGGCAAATTCGTGCCAGGACTGATTGCGGTCCACATCGGCAACAACGGCCACGGAACGAATCCCTTCTTCGCGCAACGCAAAGAAAAAGCGGCGGGCAATTTCGCCGCGATTGGCCACCAGCACTCGGCGCAGACGGCCGCTGCGAGGCGAGCTTCGCGAATGGGAGGCCGGGTTGCGGGCCGCCAGCAAGCGCAACGCAGGTTCCAACGCTTCGTTCATAGGCGGCTCAGAAGCGCCACCTGGGCAATGGCGTAGTCGCCGGAATGACTTAAGCTTAAATGACTGCCGGCGACGCCCAGCTCCGCCAGGCGCTGCGGCAATTCGCCATGAAAGCGAAACATCGGACGGCCGCGATGGTCCCTGGCAACCTCCGCCTCCTGATAGTTGAATGCAAAGAGCGCGTCCTCATGCAGGCGCGGGCCATCCAGGGCTTTGAGCAGCGCCTCTTTGGCCGCGTAGCGGGCCGCCAGACGTTGCAGGCGCTGGCGGCCTTCGACCTCGCGGCAGTAGCGCTCTTCGGAAGGCGTGAAGTAACGCCGCAAGAAGTTTTCGCCCGATGGTTCAAAGACCTCGCGAAAGTCGCCGCAAAACGCAAGATCGACGCCTATGCCGTAAATCATGCTCAAAACCGCAGCTCGCTACGGTCGATGGCTGCAGCCAGCAGGCTGCGCGACTCGGCCTGTGCATCGCGAAACAGCGATTCGGTGCGACGCGTGAAAAGCGCATCGCCAGTTCCGGTCCAGATACCGTGCAGTCTTCGCCGCGCAAAATCCTCGCGCGGCGCGCGCCTGATGCTGTAAGCGGCGCGCTGCTCCGGGCTCAGCGCCGCCAGAAAGAAGTTGGGATGCACAGCCAGAATCAAAGCCCCGACGTGGCCAAAACCCAGCGAGGTCAGCAGACCGGCCTTCCAGCGGTGAGGGCCGGCGTGGATCGACTCGTCGCTGAAGGCCATCGCGCTGTACTTTTCCATTTCGACGTCAACATCGTCCAGCGTGCGGTTGCCGGCCGCAATGCCATCGTTGAGCGATTGCAGCAAACCAATCAACTGCCAGGCGGCGGCGCCGCCCTTGGAGTGTCCGGTCAGAGACTTCTGCGAAACTGTCAGCAGCGGATTGCCGGGGCTGCGACCCAGGGCTTTTTGTATGGAGTCGTGCAGACGGTTTTCATTGGGATCATTCGCCGCCGTGGACGTGTCGTGCTTGTAGACCAACTGGATATCGTCAGCCGCCAGCCCAAAGCGGGCAAGGGCGCGACCCAGAGGACTGCTGCCCGCGCCATCCAGCTGCCGCGCCACGGCCAGCACGCCCTGCCCCGGCGCCGGAATCGAGGCCTGGAAGCCGTCGGCGTGGGAAGCTGCGTGGGCGATGATGCCGTAGACCGGCAGCCCGGCCTCCAAGGCAAAATCGCCGCGCGCCAGCAGCAACGTAGCGCCGCCATGCGCTTCCACAAAACCGCCGCGCCGCGAATCATTGGGACGCGACATTTCCGCGGCAGGAATGCCGCGTTCCAGCATCTCGTCCGTGGGGGCCGTGGCGTTCATGTCGGCAAAGCCAAGCATGCTTTCTTCGCTGATATCATCGAAGGCGCCGGCCAGTACGCAGCGCGCCTTGCCTTCGCGAATCAGACTCGCCGCCATTTCTACCGACAGCGCCGCCGTGGCGCAGGCGGCTACCGGGGCCTGAATGGGTCCAAAGCCGCCTACATAAGAAGTCATGACATAGGCTGCTGTCACGTTGATCAATGTCTCCTGTAAGACGTCGCGTTGCCGCTCCTGATCTTGCTTGTGGTCACTAAACAATCGTTGCAGCTTTTGCATTCCGCCCATGCCGCTGCCAACGGTGCTGCCGACCTCGGCCGGGTGTAGATAGCGGTACAGCTCCGTCGGCTGCATGCCTGCCGCCAGAAAAGCCTCGGCCGTTGTGATTAAGTTGAAAAGAGTTACCCGATCTACCTGGGCCAGCAAATCGCGCGGAATGCCGTAGCGCTCCGCCGACCAGCCGGCGGGGATTTGACCGGCCACATAGCGCGACAGGCGCAGCGATTTGAGAACGCGCAGCGCGGTCCCCTTCTTCCGTCGCACAAACCAGCGATCGCGCTCTGGATCAAAATAGAGCTCCGCGCCTTCCGGCATTGCCGCCAGGAACGCTCGCGCCTCCTGGCGGTCTGCAGCCGGAATCAGGAAGTCTTCCTCCAGTACGACATCCGTATGAACAGGGAGATTCAGCGGATCGAAGCCAAGGGTCTGAGGCTCGACGAAACGGATGCCTGTTGTTTGCAAAAGCTCCGCCTCATAGCGAGCCTTGATTTCAAAGTCGGCCAGAACTTCGCCGCTTTCAGCAGCGACCCATGAACGTCCGTTGCCCGCGGCGTTGCGTTCGCTGCGAATGCGACCGGTCATCCAGGCCAGCTCGATAGCGCTTTCCAGTGAAAGCTCGCCGTCCTTTTCCAGATTCCAGCGCGTGCGCGCCGATCCGCCGGGACTGACCTCGCCAAAGCCGACCACGCAAATGATGTCCTTCAAAGCCGGCGGCGCGGCGACAGCGTACCGCTGTAGCTGGGTTTCATCTGGCAGCGCAGGGAAAGGCTGCGCCGGAGGCTGCAGGGCGCGAACTTTTTGCGGTTCGGGCGACTCGCGCAGGAGCTGATGCAAGGAATGCTGGCGGCGACGCAGGCGCGACTGACGTTGCAGCTGCAGGCGAATATCGGCAAGCAGCGCCTTGAGTCCGCTGACGCTGGCCAGACCGCCGCTCAGATCGGCAATCAGGGGGCCCTTGCTTTCCGGCGCAGCGGCGAGGAGCATCGCAATCATAAGACCCATCTCGCTGCGATGGTATGTGCGCACTGCGGCGCGGGCTTCCAGCTCCGGCGCAACGGCATCGTTGAGTTCCATCAATCCAGTGCCGCGCACCCAGCCGATGCGCAGGCCGAGCAACTGCGTATAGCGTCCCCACTCGGCATATTCCGAATGATACTTACGCAACAAGCTTTCCAGAGCCAGCTTGCTTTCCGCATACATGCCATCGAAGCCAAAAACGCCATGATTGGGCGAAAGCGGCAACGCGACGCGCAGGCGCTTGTGGCGAATGTGTCGGCGCTGGTAGGCGCTCGTCATCTCCGCTATCAATCGTTCGACGCCAAGCAGCATGACGCGGAGTCCGGCCATGGAATCGTCGTTGATCTGCAGCAGGCTGTTCTCTTCGCCGATAGCGCCAAAGGGCGCCAATATATCCGGTTCATAGCCCTGCTCGAAAACATAGCGCACCACTTCGCGAATATCGCTCATGCTGCCCTGGGAAAAGGGCAGGATCGCCAGCTCGGCGCCGCGCGCGCCATACTGCTGGTAGAGGCGCTTGTATTCCTTGATCCGCGCTATAGAATAGGAGCTGGTGCACAGCAGCACCTGAGCGCCGCCGGCCAGCAGGTACTTTACCATTTCCAGCGCGATGGAGCGCGGACCGGCGCCGGTGATCAGCGCACACTGACCGACGAAGCTCAGGCCCTGATCCAGAGTTTCAAGGCTCGCCGAGCGAAAGGCGTCGCTGAGCGAAGCGCTGAACTGAAAATGATTGCCCTCGTCCTCGGAGATCTCAATGCGCGGCGCATGGCTGCCGCCAAGCAGATCCTGGCAACTGCCGCCGGACTCTTCGCGAAAAGCAAAGCTGCCATCCTCCTTCCAATCGAGCGCGGCTTTGCCGGGCAACTGCAGCGGTCGGAAAGCGGACTGACGCGGCAGAGCCAGTAAGCGCGCCAGCTCCGCCCTGGTCCGGGCGCCGGTGGCAAGGCGCTGGAAGTAGACGCAGGCGGCTTCGAGCTCGGCGTCCAGATGCGAGGCGATTTGCTGCGCAAACGGCTCGGCGATGACGTCGATGCGTCCATTTTCCAGATCGTAGAAGCTCCGTATCAGGCGCATCTTTGCCCATTGACGACTGCTGCGCAAGAATACGACCTTGCGTTGATCAAAGCGCGGACGAGCAACGCGCTCTTCGCTTTCGCTCCAGCCGACAGCATTGACCTGAGATTCTTCCAGCGTTTCGCGATCACGCACCAGCAAGGCCGCATAGGGATCGACGCCAGCAAGGGTCTGCTGCCCGAAGCGCAGCCAGCGCTCAAGGGCGCCGCCAGCGCCAAAGTACTTTTGCTCGAGGGCCTGCAGTGCGGCCGAATCGACCATCGAAGCCGCAGCGCCCGCTTGTGCGCCGGCATGCGGGAAATTAAGGCCAAGTTCCAAACCGTAGAGATCGACGCAGCGATGGATAAAGTCTGCGGCCGCCCGTCGGTCGCCAAATCGTCCGAGCGGAGCGATGGGCGACAGCGGCCCCTTGCCGATTGATTCGCCAGCGCGCAGGTAAAGCGGCAGTCGCGCAGTCAGCTGAAAGACATGTCCGGCGCCCAGCAGACGACTCTCGCTCAACTGTGCCAGGATTTCACGACGTCCGAAATCGGCCGGCATGAACTTTTTGATGGCATCGTCCAGGGCGACGCGCAGAAAAGGGCCGGGCCGATCATAGGGCCCCAGCTTAGCGAGGGCCAGAGCCAGCTCGCCTACGCTCTTCTCGTGTGCGCCGTCCAGGGCGCTGGTATTGAATTCGCTGCCGAGGTCGGCCAGCGCCTGGTTGCGACGACTGGAATTTCCCTTAAACAATTCCTCAATGTTCAGCCCGTCGCCAATCTCATCCAGACGCATGCCGGCCTTGAGCGCCAGCACGGCTTTCAGTCCGCTGAGCGTATCCAGCGGCCGATCGGCAGGCGCCGCCGTCCCCGTCGCCGGGGCCGCTTGCGAAGCGGGCGCAAGCGCCGGCGGCGGTGATGGCAGCTGCTCTGACAGCGACCCCGAATCCGAGTCCTGCTCTCCCCTGTCACTGCTGATCGGTTGAAGAACAAAGCCTTCGGCCGAAACAATGTCGGCGCCCTCAAAAAAGACCGTGCGACGATTTTCCTCCACGTGAACGATGAGCGGCATCGGACCGCTGTGATCGCGCAAAGTCTGTCTGGCCATTCCGGCCAGATCGCCGCGGGCGCCGATGTCCAGCAGTTGCATCACGCCACACTCGCCAAAGAGCGCGTCCTGAGTTTGCATCCAGAGTACCGGACGGGCAAACTGGTAGGCCAGAAGCTCAATGCACAGACGGCGACGCAGCAAGTGATCCGCGGGGTCAAGGCTTGCGCCCTGCAGCATTGTGGCCACTACCGGACTCTGGCTCCGGGCATAGACAAGTTCCAGAAACTCGCGGCTGAGCGCAAACGGCCGTCCTACCAGGTTGGGAATGTAGCGGCCGTCAAGGCGCGACAGGTCCAGACTGAGCGGCAGGTTCTGCTCCAGCACGGAACGAAAGGCCGGCACGCCCTCCGCCAGCAGCGAAGAGTGAAAGGGTACATCGATGCCCTTCAGACGGATACAGGTCTTATGGCCATGCGAAAGCTCGCGCAGACGCTCCTCCAGCAATTCGAGGGCGCTTTCAAAACCAGTTACTGAGTACTGACGGTTGCGAACATTAAAGTTTACAACTTCCAGGTGTTTTCCGGAATCGCGGCTGGCCCCTTCTACCAGCTGCAGTATCTTCTCTTCCGAAAGCCCGATTTGCCTGGCGCCCAGAATGACCGACATGGCAAAGGGGCTGCGGCCAGAACGATCGCGCGGGACCAGATCCTGCATGGTCAGGCCGCGATGGTAGACAATGGGAATCACATTCTCCAGCGGCAGCGCTTCGTTGGCCGCCAGCGCCGCGTATTCGCCCAGCGAATGCCCTGCAAAATAAGCCTGCTCCACCAGCAGCCCTCTGGATCTCAGCGCCGCCCAGTCGGCCATGCTTTTGGTTAGCAGCGCGACCTGCGTGAACTGGGTGAGATTCAAGACGCCCTGAGGATGCGTCCAGTTGCGGCCGCCGACGCGCAATGTCTCCGGATTCTCGTTGACTACTTCCAGGATGGAGAAGCCGCAGCGCTCATTGGCAGTGCGTTCCGCTCGATCCCAGATGTCGCGCGCGGCGGAGAATTCCTCGTAAAATGGACGGCCCATGCCGGCGGACTGCGATCCCTGTCCGGTGAAGACATAGGCTGTAATCGGAGCGGCGACAATCGCCTCGCCTTTGAGAACGCGCTGGCCGGAAGCGTTGCGCACCTCAAGGGCGTAGACCTGATCGCCCTCCTGCATCGCCGTATGGCGCGCCTCAATCAAGAGCGCCTGGCCAGGCAGTACGACTGCCTCAAACTCGACGCCGCAGGACTTGAGTCGCGTGGAAGAACCAGCGCAAAGATGGTGAACCAGCGACGCTTGCAATTGCGAGGCCGTCCACATGCCGTGTACGATTGGCTCTTGCATTCCGGCGAGAACGGCAAAGTTACGATCGATATGGATTGGATTGGAGTCAAAGGAGGCCTCAGCATAGGCTGCCATTGACTGCGGCGAGCGCACCGCCTGACTCATGGCAAGATAGGATTGGGTAAGCGCAACGCGCGCTGCGCCGCCGCTCAGACTCTCGAGCGCGGCCACGGCAGGGTTGCGGTTCTGCGTCGCATCCTCTGCTTCAAAGCGCACCGTTCCTGCTGGCCGACCCTGTTGGCTGAGCAAACCCTGCAGCAGGTAGCGACGTCGCCCATCCGCTGTGCGCAGATCTTCGCGTTCGTTGCTCTGGAATTCGATGGCGCCGCCAGCCCGCAGCAGATCTTCCGCGCTGCGGCTCAGCTCTACCATGTCCAGAGCGGCAAGTGATTGCAGATTCTCTTCGTTACAGGGGATCGTCAGCTGCAAGGGATCGGTATTTCGGAAGGAAATGGATTCGCCTGGGAAATTGCCGGCGACAAAGAAGCGGCTCTCAAAGGAACAGACTTCCTTTTGCTTGTGCAACATGCGTCCGCTAACCTGAAGCTGTTTGCCATTTTCGTGCAACTGCTGCCCTGCTATCCAGCTCTCCAGCTGCAGAGCGCTGCCGGGTTGCAGGTCCTGGAAGGCCTCCCGCCAGACAAAGGAATGCGACAGATGCAGCAGCCTGAGCAGGTTGCCGCAGTTCTGGCTCAGAAGCGGCGCTACCATGGCGCGAAACACAAAGGCAATGGCCGCTGCGCCGGGGACCGCATCGTGCACATCGAACAGCGCCGAACTGGCCGCGGCGCTGAATTTACGCAGCTGAGCAGCCTCGACAATATGTTCGCCGCGATAAGGCAGCGGCCGCTTCTCTGATTGGCCGTCGTTGACCGGCAGATCCCAGAGCGATGCATAGAATTTCCGGATGTCCTCTGAGCCATCGGCCTCAGCGGCGTGCAGCGGCGCATAGGCTTGCCTGGAAATACAAAAGGACTGCGTATAGATGGAGGCCCTGGCTTGACCGGGGCGGCGGTAGTGGAGCGCAAGTTGCAGTCCGCCGAGGTCGGCGTCGGCCTTGAGCTCCAGCGCCGGCAGGCTGCGCCCAAGATCGCTTTCAGTTTCAAATACCTGCAGGCTTGCCAGACGCTCTTCGCTGTCAAAGCCAAGCCGAAACTGTCGGCCGGCGAGCGGCCGCAGGAGCGCTGCAAAAGGAGAAGCAAAGCTGCGGCTTCGAACTACCACGCGCCTGGCGCCAAGCGCTACGGCAATCGGCCCGCCGCCAGAGCGGGCCAGCAGCTCAGTCCACTGCTTATCGTCCAGATCGCAGGGCCCGTCGATCGCAAGCCTCAGTCCCTCGTCGTCACGCTTCACCTGCACATTCGGTCGGTGAAAACGGTCGACTGTTGCATGGCCAGCGCCCGCGCTCTTGCCATTCCCGTTTTCAGATGCGCCAGACTCGAGGCGCTGGAGCGCGTCCGGTCCGGTCGCCGGGACCAGAGCAACGCGCTGCAAGACGTAGGCCTCAAAACGCGCCAGGATATCGTTGACGCCTTCATCAACGCTTGTGACGCCCTCGATGGCCAGCGGCCCTGGAATCCAGGCGCAGGAATCTGGATCAATGCCTGGGCAGTGTGCATACCACAAGGCATCGGAACGATACCACTTCACGATGTCCGCTCCCAGAGCTGGAATGAAGTTCACCGGCTTGCCAGGCTGCCGGCAAAGATCCAGGAAGTAGGATTCATCTTCGGGAAGTACGGCGCAACGCGCCAGTTCGGGAAAGCGTTCAAGCAATCGATCAAGCGCTGCATAGGGCTGATCAAGTTCAGCCAGCGCTTGAAACAGCGAGGGCTGTTGATCAAACTCAGTTGCGGCGAAGCGACTCTCAAAGCGGCGCAGCAGCGCCAGAAAACGCTCGCGAAAACTGCGATCGATGAAGGGCGCATCTGACCAACCTTCTTGCGGAGCGCTCAAACGATTGTCAGGAGCGGTCAAATCGGCAAAGCGCCGCAGCAGGTCGGCATAACTCATCCGGCTGATTTCGCCAAAGTAAGGCTTGGCGGTGCGCTCGAGGCGCTCGATAATCGCCGCCCGATTTTGATCGACCGCCTGCTGCGCCTCTTCTTCGGACTTGCCGGCGACAAGATCTTCCAGATAGGCGCTGGTTTGCGACCAGTGATTGTCGGCGTAATAGATGTCTGCGCCAAGGCTTGATTTGCCCGAAATGACGCCGCCGCCTTTGGCCGCGCCCCGCAACTTTTGCCAGTCGGCATTGCCGCGCATGGCGGTCAGCGCTGCTTTGATCGTGCTGGCAGTATGCGCCTCTCGCGCCGCCATCAGCCTGGTGCCCAGAAAAACCGCATCCACAGGCATGCATTGTTCCGGATTCCAGTCGCCGGAAAGGTAGGCGTAGGCCTGGGCCTCGGTGGCGATGCCGCCGCCGACGGCAAGGATGGCGTTATGCTGAGCGCGAATGGCGGCGTAGTTAGCGCGCAACAGATCATCCAGTTTCTCCCAGCTGTGATGGCCGCCAGCGGCGCCGCCCTCCACCTGCAAAATCAGTTTGCGGCCGGCATTGGCCTTAGCGATGGCCAGCGCCCGCTTGATCTGGTCGGATGTACCTGGCTTAAACGAATTCAACCAGAGTCCGGCGGCTTCCAGTTGATCGAGAATCTGCAGCGCCTCTTCGACCTCCGGCACTCCCGCCGAGATGGTCACGCCATCGATTGGATAGCCCTCGCGACGCAGTCGTTGCACCAGCGGAAATTGCAGCCGCCACAAATAGGGATCCAGAAAGAGCAAGTTGAGGACTATTCCTTCTCCGGGTTGCAGGGCCGCCGTGAGGCGGTCCAGGCGAGTGCGCAGGATCTCTTCAGTTACCTGGCCGCCGCCGGCCCATTCGACGATGCGCCCGGCATTGGCCGCCGCCACCGGCAAATCGATTTCGACGGTCGTTGGCGTCATCCCGCCGCCAAAAATCGGAGGACGACCAGCGAAGGCCGCGTAGCGATTAACAAGTGTTTCTTTACCATCTGCTAACCGCAACTTTTGGGGGGCGTAAGACGTCCAGTCTGGCGGCGGAGCCGGCGGCGCCATAACGAACTGCTCCAGGCGCTCGCGAGAAGTCAGCGAGACGCAAACGCTGCCGGCGCCGGCCAGCGCCTCGCGCGCCAGGCGATGCAGCGCGTCAGTCGGACCGAAGTTTAGAATGTAGGCCGCCGGAGAGGAGCGCGATGCCGATAGCGCCGCCGGCCAGTCCAGCGGTTCGGTCAAGGCAATGGACGCCAGGCAGCGCTGCAAATCGCCGGCGGCGCGCAGATCGGCGCCGTCGATGGTGGAATACACCGGCGCACGCAATTCGCCGCCGTTGAGCCTAAAGCCGATTCGCTGCATATCCTGCAGCAGTGCATCGGGCGCGCCTTTCAGATGCGGGCTGTGGTAGGGCGCGGTGACTTTCAAATAGGCCCAACTTTCCGGTTGCCTGCCCGCCTCGTGGAGCGCCGCCCGAAATCGCGCCAGACCGTAGTGTGTTCCGACGAGTATGCTTGTATCTTTCGAGTTGCGCAGTCCAATGTAGACGCGGCGCGAAGGATCCGCACTGCGTGCGTTGTACTCATCCATATGCCTTTCCAGCAATTCGCTGGCCATGCTACAGACGGCCATCGGCGACGGTTCGCGATCGCCGCACTCCGCAGCCAGCTGCCGCAAGGCAGGATCGTCGTTGCTTACGCTGTAGCGCTCCCGCGCTCGATAGCCCTGCCACAGGAGCATGCGGATAAATGACGCAAAGCGTTCTGAGAATTGATCAGCATTCTGTAGAGAAACGGCAAACAGGGCTGCGTTGATGCCCTGACTGTGGCCGATGCTTGCCGCGCAGCGTGAAATGAATGGTTCGTAGCCATAACTACGATTTACAAAACGTAGGAAATTGCCAATTTGCGCCGCGAAGATCAGCGGGCCGGAGATCTGTGGCTCCAGCAGGATTGCTTCCGGCGGGGAAAAGTCGGAGCTGTTCAGCCAGGCGCGCAGATCAAAACCATCGAAAAACCATTCCGGGTGTTCCATGGCCTCGGAGCGCAGCTCCTGCTGCAGCGTACTGCACAGCAGCTCAAAGTAGGGTGCATGGCCGATGGGATCCTCATCATGTAGCTTGCGCAACTCGTTGAGAAATGTGTTCCCCTGGCCGGCGAATTGCACAAGGAAACTGGCGTCGCGCTCAGCTATGCGCGGGAAAAGATCGACTCGATTTTCCTCCCTCAGGATCGACAGGTCAAGGCTTGATTTCATGTAGCGCTCCGCCATCACTGGTTGACGCGCAGCTCCGCGTATCGTTGCAACCTGGAGCAATAGAAATTCCCGCGGCGACCCAAAAAGCCGCTGAACGCGATTAGTTAAGATTGTTCAGCGCCGCCAGCGTCTACTCAAGGATTGATACACTGCCGCTGGCCAGCAGCGCGCGCAGTGCGCCTGTAAAACGTTCCGGCGCGCGATAATGCGGATGAGTGCGATACAGGGCGGCGATGCGTTCCAGCTCATCCATCTCGCCTACGCCATCGCTCAGCCGCTGCGGACTCAATGTCGCCGGTTGTTGCGGATGCCCGGCAAAAAGCGTCCGCTTTGCAGAAATGAGACCGGATTGTAACGCCGCGTTTGCCTGTTTTTTGCAATGACAGGGCGCGGCAGGATTGGTCAGACCACAATGTTGCTGCAAGAATCCCCGCAGACGTTCCCGCGCTCGCGACAGCCGCTTGCGATAAGCCGTCGGCGGCAGGTCCAGAATCGCCGCAGCCTCGCTGCCAGAGACCTCGAAGATTTCGCCAAGAATGTAGGCCGCGCGGTGTTCACGGTCCAGACAGAGCAAGAGTCCGGTCATGCAACCAAGCTTCACTTCTTGTTCCAGCAATGCCTGATCCGCTCCTGCAACCGCCGGCTTCGAATCGATCAGCATTCCGCGGGCCAGACCAGCGGCAAAGCCGTCAAAGTCCGGCGCTTGCACCTCCCGGCGCGAACGCCTCAGGCGAAAAACGTGATGGGCAGCGATGCGATAGGCCCAGGTTAGAAATCGACTCTCGCCGCGAAAGCCGCCAAGGTTGGTGCAAATCTTAACCAGCACGTCCTGCGTTGCATCGGCTGCATCCTCCGGCTGCCAGAGCATGCGCAAAAGGAAGTTGTAAAGCGGCGTCTGGATTTCGCGAAGGAGCTGCTCGAGGGCGGCGGCGCTGCCGCCTCGAGTCTTTTCAAGCAGATCGCGGTAGGGATCTTCAAGCGACGACATCCAGGCCTCCCAGCCAGCGGTACGCCAGGGCAATCGCCACGCCGCCTGGAATCCAGGCCAGGGCGTCGAGCAGTCCGGACCAGAACATCGGCGCTGCGGGAATTGTCGACCAGCCAGCGACAATCAGGTGTCCCGCGCCAAAGACGGCAAGCCCTATCAGCGCTCCAAGCAGCGCGCCGCGCAGCGCTTCGTTTGGCAGGCCAAAATCCAGGCGCGGGTAGAGATAGGCGCACAAGCCGGCAAGCAACAGCGTTCCGCCAAGCATCGCCGCCCACTGCAAACCCTGTTCGCGACTGCGCACCACGCCAAGTTGCTCGCTAAAAAGCGGACCGATCAGCGCCGCCGCCATGAGCGAGTTGGCGACAAAACTTGTCGCCGCGCCGGCAACGCTGGCCAATATCCAGGTCATCATAAAGTCCCTCCGGGCGGCCAGGCTTCGCTATCGGAAGGGCCGCGCAGAAAGACAGAGTCGCCGCTGCCCCCGGTTGTGACCGGACAATCGAAAATAAATTCAAAGCCCTTCCAGAATCTGGCGGCTGCGCTCATCAGCCGGAAAAAAGGAGGTTACGCGGATTTCATCGACGGTGACGTCCAGAGCGCTGGTGAAGGTCATATAGGCGGCAAAGAGCTTCAGCTCGCCCTGCGGCGTGGAGAGCTGAAAGTTCAAAATCGGCGCCTCGGCATCGTCCGTATCCCAGGCGGGAAAGCCAATGCCGGTCTCCGCTATTTGCGCATAGAGCGCCCGCAGACCGGCATCCTCCGAGCGCAGCGTGTCCCTGTAGAGCAGCGCCATCAGATGCGCCGCAATCTGATCCCAATTCTGGATGGTATCGCGCAGGTGCTGGAAGACCAGCAGCAGGACGCTGAGATTTTGCAGTTCCAGCTGATGACCGGTCAGAAAATGTATCAGCTTGCGAAATGCATTGTTGTACATAACGATTGCAAAGGTGCGATTGGTCACCAGCGCCGGAAAGGGCTCCTGTTTGCTCAAGATCATCTGCAGCGCCTCCTTGATGCCAGATAGCCTGGCCTCCTCGAGGCTCGATGCAGCGTATCGATTCTTGTAACCGGCCGCAGCAAGCATCAAATTTGATTCGCGCAGCGGCAACTCAAGGGCGCGGCAGATCTTGAGCACGCACTCCTCCGTTGGACGCGCGCGACCATTTTCCAGAAAACTCAGATGTCGCGTCGACAGACCGGCGGATAGCGCCAAATCCATCTGACTGATCCTGCGGCGCCGGCGCATGCTGGCCAGCAGGTCGGCAAAGGGGGTCCGCTTCAGATGGGTTGACTTGCTCACGGTTGCGCCGCCCGGATTTCATCGCCGCGGCAAGCGGCGACGAAATTATCCGATTGCTCCGCCCTGGGCAGCTGCCGGACCTACAATGCCATCGGTTTTCCATTTCCGTTCAAAATCAAAGTATTGAACCGCGCCATTGGCCGACGGAACAAAGGACATGGCGCGCTCCGTAAAGGCAGTGATGGACAGCGAGGGGTTCACGCCCAGATTGCCAGGGATCATCGAACCATCGCAAACCAGCAGGTTCTGATAGCCGAAGACGCGGTTTTGCAGATCGATCACGCCCTCTTCAGCGCTGGCGCCGATGCAGGCGCCGCCCAGCACGTGCGCCGTCGTTGGAATGTTGAACAGCACCTCGGGAATAGAACTTTCTGGAATCCCGTCAATCTTCCGGCTCAGAATGCGTGCGAAGCGATGTGCGTCGGGGATATAGGTGGGGATCTCCTGTCCTGGCGCTACTGCGGTGGTAAGCGTTCGCTGGAAGGGCCATAGCCAGCGTCGTCGACGAATGAGGCTGATGCTGTTATCCAGAGTCTGCATGACCAGGAGGATGATCGATCGCTTTGCAAAGCCAAAGGGATGGATGGTGCGTAAGAACTGGATGGGCTTGCTGACTACGTTGCCCAGGTAGCGCAGCGGCCGAGGGATCTTTCCGCCGCCGTCGGTCAGCAAGGTTACCAGATTACCCATGGCATCGGATCCCTTTGAATAGCGTACCGGCTCGATGTGCGTATGCTCATCCACATAGACGCTGGAAGTAATGGCAATGCCCCGCGAATAGTCCACTTTGTGCGACCTGGCCTTCACTGCAATGATGGCCTCGCTATTGGTGCGCGTCAGTTGCCCCAGACGAGCAGAGAGTCGCGGCAGTCTACCCCGCTCTTTCATCTTCAAGAGCAGATTAACGGTGCCCAGCACGCCGGCCGATAGCACCAGGCCCCGCGTACGGAAGCGCCGGCGCGGCAAACCAAACCAACCGGTGGGCGTTGACGTATGCAGTTCGTAGCCCTGATGACCATCCTCGCCCAGCGCGACGATCTCTTCGACCTGCGTTTCGGCAAGGACTACCGCGCCAAGTTTTTGGGCAAAATATAGATAGTTCTTATCGAGGGTATTCTTGGCGTGAAAACGACAGCCGACCATGCAGCCGCCGCAGAAATTACAGGCCTGGCGCTCAGGCCCCTCGCCGCCAAAATAGGGATCGGTCGGCGGTTGCTTTGGATCGCCAAAGTAAACTCCGACCGGCGTGCTGACAAAGCTCTCGCCGCGTCCCATCTCGCCCGCCGTCTCGCGCATCAGCTGGTCCACTTCGGTCAGATGCTGGTTTTGCACCACGCCAAGCATCTTCTGAGCGACGGAATAGAAGGGCAGCAGGGCCTCCTTGCCGCCCAGCTGCTGGACGGTTTCGTTTTCAAAAAATCGATCGGGCGGAACGTATAGCGTATTGGCGTAGACCAGGCTCCCGCCGCCCACCCCCGCGCCGCTGAGCGCCATCACATGATTGAGAATATCGATGCGCTGGATGCCATAGCAGAACAACGAAGGACGCCACAGGAATTTGCGCAGGCGCCAGTTGGTGCGTGGAAAATCCTCCGTGCGCCAGCGCTTGCCCGCCTCCAGCACCAGCACGCGATAGCCCTTCTGAGCCAGGCGCATGGCCGATACGCTGCCGCCAAAGCCGGAGCCGACAATAATATAGTCGTACTCAGCATCCAGAGTTCGCTGCTGCGTTCCATTGCTTGAATTCATAGGGCCAGCTCCAGATCGGAACGCGCCTGATCGACGCAGGGCGTAATCAAAGTTTGTTGGTTCTTGCGATTGTCGAGAACGGTGATTCCACTCAGTTTGGCGCACTCACAGGCCTTGCACAAACCTTTTTCACAGCCCGAGGGGTGTTCGATCCCTGCAGCGCGCAAGGCCTCCAGCAGGCTCTGGCCTTCGGATACGATTAACTGTCGCCCGCTGGCGACAAGCTGCACTCGATGCTTCCGGGAATTGGCTCGGACTTTTCGCAGCGGCGCGTTTTGCACAAAACGTTCCTGATAGATATCCCCGCTTTTGACCTTCAATGCCCCCAGCCAGCGCGTCGCCTTCTGCATGAAAGCGCCTGGCGCACAGAGGTAGTATTCGGCATCGGACAGCTCGCGCGCCACAGCAGATAGCATTGGCTTCGAAATGCGCTGGCCCAGACTGCTGCAGCAATTCTCCAGGCGCAGACCCGGCAGCCGTCGCTGCAGCCTGTCCAGCCGTCCGGCCAGCAGGATCTGCGAAGGATCGCTGACAAAGTAGAACAGTCGCAGGGCGCCGCGAAACTGTTGGTCAGCCAGATCTTCCAGCATACTGAGTATGGGCGTAATGCCGGCGCCGCCGGCCAAAAAAACCTTGGGGCGCTCATAGCCGGCCAGGGTGAATTCACAGTGCGGCTCGCCGATGATGGCGATCCTGGCGCCCTTTTGCAACGTTGCTACGTGATTCGACACGCATCCGCCCGGAATGCGCTTTACAAAAATTTCATAGAAGTTGGAAGAGCGGCCTGGTTGCAACAGGCTGTACTGTCGCACCTCCTTTTTCCCATTGATATCAAACTGAACGTTGATGTAACTGCCCGCCGCCCAGTTGCGATTGCGCACGGCGCCCGGAACTTTAATCTTCAAATAGACGCCCGGTCCGGCGCTTTGCTTATCGACCTGCAGAATCCTGCTCGGCAGTACGCCGATCGGACGGAATTCGCCGATTGGCTGCAGCTGCCTGATGGCGCGGCCGACGCGCTCCAGAGTGCGCAGCGGATGGCGCAACAGGGAAAGCCAGCCTTCGCCCTCGCCTACCGGCAGCGAATAGTGAAACACGGCTCGAATTGTGTCTTTGACCGCTTCCAGCCACGGTTTGGCCATGTAGGGTACGCGATGACGCACGCAAATATCCTGAATCTCGCGGCTGAATTCGCGCAGATGATTGACCGGCAGGTCCGGATAGAGGTGGTGCTCCAGGTGGATATTGACTCCTTTGGTGAAGAGGTCTTCGTGTCGCTGATCGGTGTAAAAGTTCATCGTTGATACGATCTGCCGCAAGAAATACTGCTGCCGGGTTTCGTTGGCCGCAGGCTCAAAATAGCAGAGGCCATCATTGAGATGCTCCACAGCGACCATTGCCAGGATGTGGGCATTGCCCAGGGTTTTGGCAACGAAGTTGCCAATCCACACCTGCGGAAAGCGCCACAGCTTTTGCAGCGGGTAGTCCCAGTAGTTTTCCTTCATCCGCTTGAAGTAGCCCGGCCAGGCTTCCTTGTATGCCTGCCAGTATGTCTTGCCGCTTCCCTGGGCGATGGAAGTAGCCATCAGCCAGGCAATGAACAGGTCCAGCCATACAATCATCGAAATGAAAAGCGGCACTTGCAAAAGGTGGTAGGGCTTCCAGTCCTGCTTGCCGCTGGCGCGGTAAAGGTAGAAGGCCAGATCGTGGTCCACGCCGGTGATGTTGGTGAAGGGATGGTGGTTCTGATTGTGATCGTAGGACCAGTGCGGCGGGTGCATTGTCAGTTTCCATTGGTAAGTATCAGAATTTGCCAATGCCGATTTGCCAATGCGATCGTAGGTCCCATGGTAGATCGCATGGCCATTGGTCAGCTCCATGGCGTAATGATAGGTCAAAAACAGAATTCCAGTCAGCCATTGCCGCGGGCCCCAGGCGTTCTGAATCTTGTAGCGCCCCCAGCGTTCCAGGCGCAGAGAAAGGCGCACCAGATACTCCATTTCGCGAAGGTCGTCCAGGCTGATGCGCGCACGGGCGCGGTTGTAGGCTTGTTGCAGTTCTGCGGCAAATTCTGCCAGCGGGCGGCCGTTGCTCAGATACATCTGCATGATTTCTTTCTTGCTCAGCGCCGGCCGCAGCAAACGCAGGCGAGGCAAGGTAGGAGCGCCCTTGTTCCAGTGGCGAGGACGGCGGGGCCGATAGGCGCGACGCAAAGAGGCGGCGCCGCGGGCTGCTGCGGATAGCGACATATGAGTACCTCCGGGAAACGCCGCCAGTTCTGGCCGGCGTTCTCAGGATCATAGCGCCGCAGGAAAAAGAAGCAATTACCCTGGAGGTAATAACTTAGAGCCGGTCTCAAAACCGGCTCCGTGGGACATGGATGTCGCACCATTCGACGAGCGCCGCCTGGCGCGAATCGCAGTGGCCGCCGTATTCAAACTACGGCGGCGCTGCGCTCGCCGAGCAGGAAAAAGGTGTGCATCAAGCCCTTGCCTTTGACCTGAATCTCTCCTCGCTCCTCAAAGACGAAAGCTGGTCCCAGGCTCCGTTGGACGGCAGCGCTGACGTGCACCCGTCCGGGTTGACCGGAAGATTCCATGCGACTGGCAATATTGACTGTGTCTCCCCATAGATCGTAGGCAAATTTTTTGGAGCCAAGGACGCCGGCTACAATTGGACCGCGGTGCAAGCCGACCCGAATATTCAAGAAGGATCTGCCGCCGGCGCGAAATCGTTCAATCTCCTCCAGCATATCGAGAGCCATGCGAGCGCAACGCGCCGCGTGGTCTGCAACGGGATCGGGAATGCCGCCGGCAACCATGTAGGCGTCGCCGATCGTTTTGATCTTTTCCAGTCCGTGCTTTTCCACCAGCAGGTCGAATGAAGAGAAAATGTCGCTCAGCAAGCGCACCACTTCTTCCGGCGGATGGCGCGAGGACAGTTCGGTGAAGCCAACAAGATCGGCAAAAAGAACGGAGGCGTCCTCAAAGCGTTCGGCGATGGTCGTATCGCCGGCCTTCAGGCGCGCGGCAATGCTGCCTGGCAGCACGTTGAGCAACAGATTCTCCGAGCGCTTTTGCTCTTCCTCCAGCTCTTCCGTCATCCGTTGCACCAGAGTCTGGATGGCCAGCATGGAATCGATCGATTTGCTTTCAGCGGCTTCGGGGATTTCAGGCCGCACATGATCGGGGGCCGGCGGCGCCTCGGAAAGGGAAAGGATTGTCATCGTCTGGCGAATGATTCGATTTTCGCTTTCCGTACGGAAAAATTCCCCCCCGGTTAAGAATCCCGACATTGGCGCAATGTTGTGAAAGGGCTTGAGCTCGCTGGCAGCGACGTGGTCCAGCTGGCGTCGGCGGGTGGCGCAGGAGTAAACAAACATCCCTTCGATCGAATGCGGATAGTCGGCAATCGATCGGGCGATGCGCATCGACTCGTTCAATACCAATCCTGGTTCGCCAAAACCAAACTGGATGCTCTCTCCTTCCATTAAAAGTTCATTGTAAAGAATCGATTTATCCTCGTATACGACGATAGGAGTGGCGGCAATCTCCAGCTGATCGCGGCGGACAATGAAAGGGAAGTTGATCGCCGTCAGCGGCAAACCCTCCGCCACCTGGTCGCCAAAGTACTTGCGATAGACCTGCGCCGCGGGCAGTCCGTCGATTTCAAAAACGCGCGAGCCGGCGCCCTCCGCCAGCACACGAGTGATGCGCATCTTCTTGCCAATGGTCTTCCAGCCCAGATTAACATCACGATGGATCTGCAGTCCCGGACCGACGATGCAGGCGCCTGCTGCGCCGCGCGCTGTCAGCCCTTGCTCCGTAAAGACGTAGGTTACGCCCAGATCGGCCGAACGACCAAGGTTCTCGTCAAAGCCAATGGCATTGGCAGCCACGCCGCCGGCCAGCGGCACGTCGGGACGGCTTTCGTAGATGCCGCGCAGCAGATCGGGCGTGCCCAGATCGGTCTGATCCGTACCGCTGGCAAAGACCACAAATACTTTCTGTTCCTTTTCGTGAAGCTCTGGCAGCAGCGCCGCCGCCATTTCCAGACCAACCTGTCGCATGCTGCGTTTGTCGCAAGGGGCCAGAGCGCTTCGCACCCTTGCATTGCGAAAGCGAGCAATGGAAAGCACGACGCGCTGATCGCTTACCTGATCATCGAGGATTTCGCCGGCCGTGGTGGCGCCAAGGATCGCCGTTTCTGGAAGCAACTGACGAATCGTCTGGATCAATTGCGCGGTATGCCGCTCATCGGCAATGCCGCTGAAAACCTGCACCAGCAGCCCGGGCCCGCCGGCGATCTTGCGCGCCGCCAGTTCGGCGCGCAGTTGCTCCGGGTTTTCATAGTAGAAATTGAAAGTCTCCAAGCGGCCTCCCGTGAACCAGGCAGATCCACGGTGGAATTTGTCGCTGGCAAGGAGACAAGCTAATTCGATTGCCGCCCGGCGCTTCAGGCGCCAGGCGTCGGCCAAACTGCCCTCAGGGCGCGGCTGCAGGCAATGGAGCGCCGGCAAAGCTCTTTCGATCTACGCGACGACCGCGAAAGAAGACCTCGGCAATCTGCTGTGTGGCGCGAATGTCCTGCATCGGATTGCCGTTGACCAGCAGAAGGTTTGCCAGGTAGCCCTCGCGCACCTGACCGAAGTCCTGTTCCGTGCGGCGAATTCTTCCAAGTACAGCAGCCGGCGCCGAGGTGGCCGCAATCAGCGCCTCGCCTGGCGACATTCCAGCTGCGACCATATGTTGCAGTTCAGTATGCAACGAACCGCCGACGGCCAGCATGTAATTAGGCGCGTCAGAACCGGCAAGGATCGTCACGCCAGCGGCGTGCATGATGCGCAGATTGGGATAGAGGTTGCTGGCATACTGACGCTGCTTCTCATTGTAGGCGCGCCATTCCGGACGGGTAATCACGTCCTCGGGATGAGGATCAAGCACCGCCGCGCGGTGCGCTGGCTCCATGGTCTCCCACTCCAGTGGCGTATAGTGCCGGAAGCTTCTGTCGCTGATTACCAGATTGTAGTTATGCCAGGCGACAATCGTTGGAATCACATAAACATTTTGCATTTTCATGCGCGCCGCAAGCCGCGCATCCAGGCGCTCTTTGTAAACATTGTGCGCGGCGCCGTCGCCGCCGGCATCAAGCATCGCGCGCAGGTTGTCATTGGCGCCAATGTGAAATACCGTGGGCAATCCGCGCTGATGGGCAATGCCGACCACGCGTTTCAAAAGCTCATCGCTCATCAGCGGCGATTGCTCAGGAATACGATCGACGTAGACCTTAACAAAGTCGGGCCGATCGGCAAGCAGCGCCTCCATGCTGGAAGAAACATTGTCATCCCCCAATTCGGCAGCCACTCGCGGCACGAAGGGGTGCAGGAAGAAAGGAAGATTGTCACGCACAAACGTGAGGTAAGGAACAGGATGCGCGCCGCGCGCCGTGAAAGCAATACCGGAGTGAAAGATCATCGGGCCGGCCAGTTCGCCGGCTTCGACGCGCGCGCGCAGCGCATTCATTTCTGGCACGCTCTTTCCGCCCATGTCCCACACCGCGGTGATGCCGCTGTAGAGCGCCGCCTGCAGATTGAACTCCGGCGTAGGCAGGAGCGTCATTTTCCAGGGAACGATCATCCCGCCAGTGATGTGCGTATGACAATCGGAGAGCCCCGGCAGCAGCGTCTTGCCCTGCCCGTCAATGATCTCGGCGCCATCGGCCGATAGGCGCGTTGTAGAAACGCGTACGATGCGCTCGCCCTCCAGCAGCACGTCAGCATTTTCAAGGGCGTCAGCAGCTGAAGCGCCAGTGAAGACGCGCACGTTTCGAATCAGGATTCGACTGGCCGGCGAGGTTGGCAGCCGCACCAGATCCGGCGCCGTACAGACAAAAAGTAAAAGCGCCGGCAAGGCAAGCGCGCGCAAAAAGGCGGAACAGGTTCGCATACCAGGCAGGGCCAGCGGCGCAATGCTTGTTGTCCAGAAAATCCGAAGGCAAAGGCGACGCGACTGATTCTCATGATGCGCACAACTACGCACATTGACTTGCACCTTTATGTATCTTACTCCTGCAAAAAGTGCTGGGCATCTATGCACTTTTGCTGATCCAATTTGCCGTGAAGAACGCGCCGGGTTTGATCGTTGGCGCCGGACCTACCGGCCTGACCCTCGCCAATCTGCTGGCGCGAAACGGCGTCTCTTTTCGGCTCCTCGACCGCAATGCAGGACCGGGGACACAATCGCGCGCACTCGTAGTGCATGCTCGAACGCTGGAACTTTTCCGAAGCATTGGGTTGGCAGACCGCGCCATCGCTCGCGGTCGAAAATCGCTGGGCATCCTGCTGCATGCCAATGGCCGGAGAGTCGCGCAAATCGATATCGGCGCCGTACGTCGTCTGAATACGCCCTACCCTTTTGTTTTGATTCTATCACAGGCCGATACCGAGAACATTCTGCTGGAAGGTCTTGCACAAACAGCCGCCTCGGTGGACTGGAATTGCGAACTGCTCAAGGTCGCCCGCGAGGGCGATGGATTTGCCGTTGAATATCGCAATGCCGCCGGAATCCATAGCGCTGCATATCCCTGGCTGATTGCGGCCGACGGCGCTCGCAGCGTGGTTCGTCATCAGCTTGGTCTTCCCTTTGAGGGCGGAAGTTATGAACAATCCTTTGTACTTGCTGATGCCGAACTCTCCGGCTACCGCGGCGGGGATCGACTGAGCTTTTTTCTGACGGCGCAAGGTCCGGCGGCTGTGTTGCCCATGGCCGGCGATCTTTTCCGCATTATCTCGATTGTTCGTGAAAATGAGATCGGCGATCATCCGAGTGCGGCGGAGGTAGAGAAGCTTTTACAGATGCGTTCCTTACAGCCGGACCTTCGCGTATTGCAAGCGCACTGGATCTCTGTCTATCGCATCCATCATCGACGCATTGCGTCTTTTCAAATGGGCAACTGCTTCTTTGCCGGCGATGCGGCGCACATACACAGTCCGGCAGGCGGCCAGGGGATGAATACCGGCATTCAAGATGCGTGGAACCTGGCGTGGAAACTGGCCTTTGTACTGCGCGGTCTTGCGCGACCACAATTGCTGGAGAGTTATCACGCCGAGCGTTTTCCGGCTGCGGAGGACCTATTGCGCACGACGGACGCGCTTTTTTCAGGCGCCGTTCGCGGCGGCGCCGTAGGCGCCTGGCTGCGGCTTTTTGTATTTCCGCGCGCCGCGGCCCTGCTTTCACGTATCGAAGCGCTTCGCCGGCGCGTTATCTGGCGGCTATCACAGCTGGCAATTCACTATCGAGGCGGACCGCTTTCCAGCGGACAGGGCTCATTTCGACGCCAGGCGCCAGCGCCCGGCGATCGAATGCCATCTGGAGAAATTGTGGATGGCGAGGGTAAGTCGCTCGATCTGCTGGATCTGGCGCCGCCAGCGCATATGCTGTTGCTGTGCTACGAACATCAGGCGGGACCGACCAGCGAATCATTCGCAGCTGCCGTACGAAGTCTATCCATGGTGCGCCCGGTTCACTTGCGCAAAGCGGCAGTCGACGCCGCCGATAGCTTCCGGGTCTCTGCCGCTCTCGATCGCCGGCTGCAACTGCAGGAGGGCGCCGTATTGCTGGTTCGACCTGACGGCTACATCGGCTTTCGTTCCTCCCGACCGGACGCAACTGCGCTGCTGCGTTACCTGGACCAAATCGGCATCATCATTGGCCAAAGCTAAGAGTCGGCATCGGTCAACGAAGCCTGGAAAACGACTTGATTGCAGGCCGGTCAGACCGGCATCCAGGCTCCTGGCCTCTGCCGCAAGGCGCCGCCTGCGTCGCCCGGCAATCACGGAGTAGAACACATGAACAAACTGGCGACGCTGCTGGATGCCGGCAACTTTGCGGATCTAATTCTCGAGGCGCGCAAAGCGGCAAGAGATCGCCGCGCCTTTGCCGACAGTGCGTTGAAGACCTGGGCTGGCAGACGTTTTCGAAATCTATTCCTGAACCATGCAATCCACGATCCGGTCGCACTGGAAGCGGCAAGCGGCCATGCCTTTCTGGGCATCTTCGGCGCCGACCAACGGCCCGAGCGGCAGCGCATTGCCGAACGCTTCTTGAAAGGCGACGGACCGACGGAGTGGAATCTGGACATGCCGGCGGCGGCCATACCGGAGCTGAAAAACACGACCATCCTCTTCTGTCCGGGCATGCTGAACGGGATGCTTCCGGTGCGAGCCTTTCAAGAGGCGCTGCCCGCCGCCGAGAGAAAATACGGCTGGAAGATACTGCGCGCCGATTTGCATCCCATGCGCGGCTGTGAGGCAAACATCTCCGATCTTCTGGCGGCTATGAATGAAGGCCAGGGACTCCGCGCCGACACCACGCTCATTGGACCCGGCGAAGGATCGGCGCCCGGCGACGTAATGATCATCGCCTACAGCAAAGGGACCCCTGACGTGCTTACGGCGCTGGTGCAGCGTCCGGAGTTGCGCAAGCGGGTGCGCTGCATCTTCAATTGGGCCGGAGCGCCCGGCGGATCCTATCTGGCAAACGATATTTATGATTCGCTCAAGGATCTGCCCGTCGAGGTTTACGAAAAGCGCCTGGACATGCTCCTGAAGATGGTGTCGCCAGTAGTCAATACCGACTTCGAATCGCTGCGCCGCGTGGCCGAGCTGGATCTCAAGACCTGCATCCATGATCTCAGCACCGAAGTGCGTGGGAAATTCATGAAGGAATACTCTGAAACGATCAATGACATGGGCATTCCGATTTTCAATATCACCGGATCCACGACGGCGCTCGAGGTTCCCTACTTCCAGATGCAAGGGGTGAACCAGCTGAATCGCTACGATGCCAACAATGACATGCAGGTAACTCAGGATCAGGGAAAAGTAAAATTGCCGATGGCTACCGATCTGGCCATGATGCGCGGCCACCACTGGGATCTTTCCTACAGCCCCTTCCCCGTAGCGATGCGTTTTGGATCGCCGCACCTTGATCATCCCTTTCCCAAGGAAGCCGCGTTAACGGCGATGGTGCAGCTGGCTGCAGAATTAGGACTGATTGACTGACGCGGCAGACGGCTTGCCTGAAGGTCAACTGCGCCCCGCCCGGACTATGTAACAAATTGTAACCAATAATCTTGATGAGGATCTGAGCGCCGCGGCAGCGAAGAGGCTACAAGACTGAAAACTTCTTGCCGCCTAACTTTCCGGTCGCGCATTCTTGTCCGCATATAGTCCGCGTATTGCTATCGATAAATGGCAAAGCACTGCCCCCGAAAAAGGGAGAAAAACTGTATTTGATTCTGGCCTACGTCGTCGGCGTACTGTTTACGCTGTCCGGCGCGATGAAACTGAGCAGCCAGCAACAACCGATTCAGATGTTCAGCGAGGTCCTGCACTTTCCGCTGTGGTTCATGTATCTGACGGGCGTTGGCGAAACGCTTGGCGGACTGCTGCTATTTGTAAGGATTCTGCGCCTGCCGGCCTCGCTGACCCTGGCCTTGATCGTGGTTGGCGCCATCGCCGCCCACATTGCGACGGGAACTTACCCGATGATTGCCGCGGCATTGATCCTGATGGTCCTTTGCCTCTTGATCTACCGGCATCGTTACCAGCAATTGCTTGCAGAGCTGGCGGCTGAGCAGGGCGGCTGAACCGGGCGCCAGAGGGCGCTGCCGGCATCTCAATCGAATTCCTGGTCCCTTGCCTGCGAAGGCCGGGGCGCCGGCAGCTCCGACGCGATCTCCTTTTAACTGCGGTTAATGACAGCGCCGTCAGGATCCACTATGCTTCGTACCTATGCACCGTAGCCATTTCCTTCTGTCCGCCGTTCTTCTGTTTTCACTCCTTTCAATTGCCCTGACGCACTGTTCCGGCGCTCCTGCCGGCCTGCAGGTTCCGCCAGCCGACGCTTCTCACGGAGACTGGGTAGACTACTACATCGCCGCCTACTCTCAGGATGCTCATCCCTCCGACCGCAGTCAGGCGTATCCCAGGCCCTGGCCGGAAGGCTATGATCCAGCCAGCAATCCTGTCTACACGCACAACGAGATCTTTATCAACGCGCCACCCGCTCGGATTTTTCAGCTATTGCTGTCGGCCAACGATTGGAGCCGTTATTACGAAAATGCCCATCAACTTCAGATCCTGACACAGAGTGATGGCCATCCGCTGGCGCGTCTTGGCCCGGGCGTGAAGTTCGATTGGTCGACCTTTGGCGCAACGATCCATGCGGAGATCACCGAATTTGAACAGGACCGGGTCCTTGCCTGGAACGCCTTCAATGAAGGAACGCCGGTCATTGGCGCCTACCACCGCTGGATACTTGTGCCGCAGAACAACGGAACGCTGCTGATCACCGAGGAATGCAATAATGCACAATCGCCGGCTGTGGTCCGCTGGCTGATCAATGCGCTCTTTGCCGCAACGGGTCACGGCACGGCATTGCCTGCCGCTCACCAGCACTGGCTGAATCTCCTGAAAGAGCAGGCCGAATCGCAGCGCTGAAGGATGACGAAGGGCGAGCTATGGGCGGCCAACTTTTTCAGTTGTGGCTGCATCAAGCGTGCAGCATCAGGATTGGATGCTGAAATTCTACTGGTATCCAAACTGTTCGACCTGTCGCAAAGCGCGCAAGGCGCTGCAACTTGCCGGCATACCCTTCCAGGCAATTGATATTACGATTTCGCCGCCAACCGAAAAGCAATTCAAGTCCTGGCTACAATCCGGCCAGGCCGAACTGAAGGGCTTTTTCAATACCAGCGGCGAGGAGTACAGAAAGGCTGGCGGCGCCAGTTTGTTGAAAAGTCGCAGCGAGTCAGAGCTGATCGCGATGCTAACCAAAAATGGCCGCCTGGTCAAACGTCCAATCCTGGCCGATGGGAACAAGGCTACATTCGGATTTCGAGATGCAGAGGCTATTCTCAAGGCCTGGAGCTGAGGCGCATCAGCTATGCGACGCGAATCACAACCTTACCGCAGTGTTCGTTGGCATCCATTTGACGGTGAGCAAGAACCAGTTCGCCGAAGTCCATAACGGATTGCGTATGGAGCCGGTACTTGCCGGCCTCGACCCGATTTACGATGGTCTGTAAATTTACGCCGTCGCGGTCGGCGCGAAGATTTTCCGTATTATAGAAGGCGACATCCGCGCGCGACAGCGCCGCTTCGAAGTCGGCGGATTTTGAATTGCCGTAGCTTTCTGCCAGCGAGCCCGCCAGGCACAAACGACCGCCGCTATTGGAAAGCATAGCCAGATCATCGGCCACAGAAAGTTCGCTGGCAATCGTGTCGACGATGCCGCTTGGCCCATCGGGCCAGAGGTTGCGCACCTGATCGGCAACAGCGCCATCGCTGACGATTGCCTGTTGCATCCCTGCCTGCAGCAGTGATGCAACCTTGCTTTTGCTGCGCGTGATGCCAATGACGCTGCCGTTCAATGTGTTGACGATCTGGGCGATGGCAATGCCAAGCGCAGAGGCGCCGGGTCGGACCAGAACACGAGCGCCTTCGCTGAGTTGAAGGGTTTCAAAGCAGCAACCCCAGGCGGTCAGGTAGGTCTCCGGAATAGCGCCAAGTTCAGACCAGTCCAGGCTGGTCTGCAGTGCAAAGACATTGCTCAGCGGAACGACCGTCTTCTCTGCATACGAACCATCATAGGCGCGCCCCATGCCGCCCATCAACGCCGCAACTCGCTCCCCAACCGACAACTCGCCGCCAGGGCAATCCAGCACTTCGCCTACACATTCAATGCCGATGACCCTGGGAAATTTTACCGCATCAAAAGAGCCGCCCATGCGCGTCACAGCCTCGGCCCGATTGAGCCCAAAGGCGCGAATGCCAATGAGCGCCTGCCCGCGCGCGGCAACCGGATCTGGAACTTCTTTGAGTTCGAGGACCTCCGGACCGCCGGCTCTGGATACTACGTAAGCTCTCATTCAATCGATGCTCCTCCGACAATTTGAGCGCAGTATACCGGACGCTGCAAACCAGAATCGCCGTTCAGTTGCCACAGCTGCACGGCGCCGCCCGTCGATTGAGCAGCCAGTAGCGCCCTTCTGGTTCCGCCCGGCTGCAACACGCGACGACTCAGACGCCAGTCAGTCGCGCGCATTCGGCGATGACGCGCCGCGTTTCGTCCGCATTGAGTTCGATCGGCTGATGCTTCTCCGGATGGCCGACAACTCCCCAGTAGGAATTGCCTGGCCAGTCGGTCGTCTGGCAAAGGCGGACCGGATTGATAGCGGCCTCCGAAAGGCTGTTGAAAACAAAGGGTCGCATCAATGTCGTCATGATCCGCATCCACACTGAGGTCATCCGCCAGATGCCCGTATCAACGACGCCTGCATTGACAATGGCCGTTTGCAACTCTGGCGCGGCCTGACTGAGGTAGCTGGCATAGTGCATGTTTCCGATTTGAATTTGCTGAGTGACCTTTCGAAATTCGAAGGGCTGAAAACGCGGGTAAATGTCAAAGTTAATGCGCGTTTTCATATTCAGTTTAGAAGTCACCATGATGACCCGCGGATGTGCAGCCTGCTCCAGCAGCGGCCGCAAAAGCTGGGTCAAATGGTAACGACTGAGAAAGTTTACAGAGAAGAAGGGGTGCAGGCCGTCGGCCGTGCGCATATCCTTCATAGTCAGCACGCCGGTAGTGTGTAAAAGCGCATCGATTGGCCTGCCCTCGTCGAGCAGCAATTTGGCCGCCTGACGTACTCCGGCGTGCGTGGAAAGATCTACCGCCAGGAAACGTGCATCGCCGCCTGCGGCCCGCGCCTCTGCAGCGGCTTCTTCCCCGCTGCGCGCATCGCGGCCCATCAAAATCAGGCGATGTCCGCCGGCGCCCAGCTGCCTGGCCGCCTCCCGTCCAATCCCGCTGCTGCCCCCGGCAATTACAATCGTCTGCATTTCTTAAGTTCTCCTTGCGGCCTCGATCAGCGCCCATCAAACCAGACGATCATCGCCTCTCGCTCCGGGCATGGGCCCATCTGACAATCAAGGGGTACGAGCTAATGCCGGCTGCCAAATCGCGCCCGGAGACGTAAATATTTGTAACAGCTGTTACTACAAATTCAACTTGCAGCGCATTGCTGGCCTGATTTTCTGGAAAGGTTGGCCCTGAGGTCGACTCAAGGAAGGAAGACCAGATGAGCAATGAAATAGCGGTAGTCACAGGATCCTATGGCGGTCTGGGCGCAGAACTCTGCAAACTGCTGGCGGGCCGTGGCATAAAACTGCTGCTCGCTGATCGCGATCTCAACAAGTCTAAGGCATTTGCGGAACAGCTCAACGCCGTATATCCCGGATCGACGCTGCAATGCTTTGCCGTCGATCTATCCAATCATGCCTCGATCAAACAATCAGCCGCTCAAATCCTGGCCAGCTATCCGCAAATCGACTATCTATTCAACAATGCCGGCGTACTCGTCGAAGCGCTACAATTCTCTACACACGGCAATGAAATGCACTTTGAGGTAAACACCCTGGCCGCATTGCAGATGACTGACGCCCTTCGTCCGGCATTAGCTCGTTCCGGCCGCGGCCTGGTGATCAATACGACGGCGGGACTGGCGGCGAAGGTCAAGGACCTTTCATTCGAAGAACTGGTTTCGCCGAAAGCCGAGTTCAAGAAATTATTTGGTCCATACGTAGTATCCAAGCAGGCGCTCAATGTGCTGACTGCGGCGCTGGCCCGCGAACTGGCAGCCGAGAACACCAAGATACGCGCCGCCGATCCAGGTCCCAACAAGACCAAAATGACAAAGGGCTCGGGTACGCCGCTCTGGATGCGATTGTTTTACTTTGCACTGCCTTCCGCCCGAAGCGGCGCGAAGAAAATTTACGATGCGGCCTTTGACGCGCGCTGGAACGAACAGAGCGGCATTGCAATTTCCGGCAAGAAGACCATGGAGCTTCCGCCGGCCCTCGCCAGCGATAAGTTCCAGGATGAACTCTTGCGACTGTGTCGACTACAGGCCGCTCGTTGATCGGGATGTCCTGCGCTTCTCTCATAACATAAGATTGGCCTCTATTTTTCCCAGGATGCGACGAAACTCGCGCAAGTCCAGGTCCGATAGGCCCGCATAGATGCGCCGGCGTTCTTCCAGGATCATTGGATTGAGTCGTTGAACCAGGGCGCTGCCCGCAGCCGTCAGATACACCTTGTGCTTGCGACGATCAGCGGGATCGCCGCGCCTCTCGCTCCAGCCGCGCTTTTCCAGAATATCCAGCCCGCGAGTAACATTGGCGCGATCATTGAGTTCCGCAGCCAGCTCTGTCTGCGCCTGCCCCGGCTGGTGGAACAGTTTATTCAGTAGAAAGTACTGCTCGGGCGTCAGCTCCTCGCCCGCCTCCCGCGTCATTTTCAAAAAGTGCGTACGCAGCAGTCGATAGCTGCGATTGATGAAATAGGCGAAGGCGTCATCCAGCGATATGACGGCCCTGTCCGCGCTGCTCGAAGTCTTTGCCATAGAGCGCCATCGCACAAGAGGCGTCCTGGCCAGCAAAGCAAAGCCTCTCCGCCACAAATTTTTGTTGCCGCTACAGCTGCGCCCTGATTAATTGCTACTTATGCAACAGTCGTTGCAATAACATTCAGGAGCGTCTCAATGAAGCGTCTTTTTTCAGCCTTGCTTGGCGGAGCGGCCCTCGCGGCCAGCCAGTGCAAACCCGCCGTCACGGAGCAGCTGCCGCCTGGCGTACAGCAGACCATCGCCGCCTATGTCCGCGCTGGCGACCAACAGGACAGCGCTGGCTTTGAAGCCATTACCAGTCCGGAGTTCCGCGTCATTGCGCCAGACTACCCAAAACCGGGCGCCGTGGCAATCATCGACCGCGGCAGCTTTGCCGCGCTGCTGGCGGCCAGGAAGCTTGGCGGTTCTCCGCGTTCACTGCAGTTTCTTTCCGTGGATCCTAGCGGCGACACGGCGCTAACGGTTGCAATCGAGATGAAAAGCGCTGCGCTGCACTTTGACTGCCGTTTGACGTTGGTGCGTTCGCCTGGCGGCGACGATTGGAAGATCATTCAGGACCTGGCGCACGCCACGCCGCTATGAATCCAGCGAGCCGACCCTGCCCTGGCAGGGTCGCTTTCCCTGACCTGAGTACGTTGCCCGAGGCTGGCGATCGGATTGACCGGGCCGGAGGCGACGCAACAGAGGTTCATGCTCCCTGGAGGCCAGTTGGCGCCGCCACAGCGCAGCACGATTAACAGAGCATTGTCTCTCGGTTTTGCGTTGCTCGCGCTATTTTTCACGCTTTCCTGCGAGGCCGGCAGATTCGAGTGCCAGGCATCCGATCCCCAGTGCAATCCGCTGGCAGGATATCTACTCTATTCCTCTGCATTGCTGCAGGTCGACTGGCTTGTAGTTGTCGGCGACTCGGGAACCGTTCTCTATTCCAGCGACCTTGGCGCCAGCTGGAGCGCTGGCGTAAGCGGAACCACAGCCAACCTGCGCGGCGTTCGCTACGCAGGCGGCAACCGCTGGGTCGCAGTTGGCGATGCCGACACCATGCTTTACTCAGACAACGGCGGCATGAGCTGGACTCCTGCTGCACAACCTTCGACCGGCAGCTGCAATCATCAGATGCTTGCCTACGGCAATGGTATTCTGCTCTCCGTCGGCACCGTGGGCAATATTTTTCGCTCCCTGGATGGCGGCGTCAACTGGGTCAGTACGACGACGCCCATCGCGCCGGTAAAAAACCAGGCCGACTACCTTTGCGGAGTCTTTGTGCACGCCTCCAATGCCTCGATAGCTTTCAGCGCCGATGGAACAGGTTCCGTGTCCGCTGCTACCAATCCAACTTTTCCGGCGGGTCGCGGCGCCTGCGCCGGAACGCGCATGGTTATCGGAAGCGGCGCCGCACCCTTCAATCACTACTCCATGGACGGCGGCAATAACTGGATCGCCGGCGGCGCAGGCATTTCCGCCATACGTCGCATGGTTCGCCTGGTCGGTTCAACCCTGGTAGCGCTTGGGGATGACCTGACATCACAAACCTCAAGCGATGCAACTGCCTGGAACGCGGCGGGTGCGCTGCCGGTTGGCTTTCTCAAAGATGCTGCCACGCTGGACGCCACACATTTGATCGCCGTTGGCGGAACTGGCGCAACGCCGTCGATGGTTCGCACGGACAACACAGCGTCCAGCTGGACTCAAGTCAGCGGCCTGCCTGCCGTAATTCTGAACGGGATCGCCTACGGCCGTATCCTGAAGCCCCGTTAGCGCTGCAGTCTGATCGCCATTCGAATTGATTGACGCTTTGTAGCGCCCCTTGCCCGGCTCGTCCCATGAACCAGAAGTCAACCGGCTCTTTGCGGCCTGGGGCGCATTGGCAAGCGAGGCAAGGACAATGGACTTCTCGTGCTTCCTATTCTCGATCAACGCCGCGTCGAAATAGAAACAGGTTACGGCATGGAAGGGGATGTTCCGGACGTCGCCTGGAGACCACGCCGGGACAGAGCGTACAAAACGTACCAGAGATTCCAGTTCGCGATCTACTGGAACGCAAGCATGCGCCGCTCTACATGCAAATCATTTGAAATGCCCTGTTCCAGGTCTTGATACTGCTGGCCGCTGGCCTGGTTGGTCTGGTTGGTCTAGCGCTTTCGAAAGAATCGCATGGGCATTGCAGCCAGGGAGTGGTCGCTACATTGGCGAGCCATCCGGCGCAGAGCCCGCGTTTGCCTCAATTGCGGAAAGCAAATGACCTTGCAAAAACTCTATACGCTACCGGTCGTTCCAATTTCATCCACTGATCTCTGCGCCAGGATTGACCGTTTTCAATCCGCTCTGCAGCATGGATGATCATGTATCCTGCCTTGTTTCAGCTCAATACGCGCGTGCGACTGCGGGCGCTTTCGCAGCAACTGGGACGGCCAGCTACACTCAATGACATCCCCGATCAAGAACTGGAAGCGCTGGCCGAGGCCGGATTTGACTGGCTGTGGCTCTTGAGCGTCTGGCAAACTGGATCAGTCAGTCGCGAAGTATCTCGCAGGCGACTGGAATGGCGCAAAGAGTTTCAAGAGACCCTGCCCGATCTCAGCGAGGAGGACATCTGCGGCTCCGGCTTTGCAATCAGCGACTATTCGGTGCACCAGGCGCTGGGCGGCGCAGAGGCGCTGCTGCGCCTGCGCGCGCGATTGCGCAGATTCGGGCTGCGATTGATGCTCGATTTTGTACCGAACCACATGGCCCTGGATCATCGCTGGTCCTGGGAGCATCCGGACTTTTTTGTAAGCGGCGATGCGACCCTGCTTGCACAACAGCCGCAAAACTACATTCGGTTGGATTCGTCAGGCGCGGGGCCCGTCTTTGCATACGGACGCGATCCCTACTTCGACGGCTGGCCGGACACGCTGCAGCTGGACTACTTCAATCCATCGCTACAGCAGGCCATGCGAGAAGTGTTGCTATCGATTGCCGAACTCTGTGATGGCCTGCGTTGCGACATGGCTATGCTGGTTGAACCGGAAGTCTTCCAGCGCACCTGGCGTAAAAACGCGCCGCCCTTCTGGAGCGATGCGATAGGCGGCGTGCGTCAGCGTCATCCGGACTTTAAGTTCATGGCCGAAGTCTACTGGGACATGGAATGGCAGCTGCAGCAGCATGGCTTCGACTATACCTACGACAAGCGACTCTACGATCGGCTGCTGCAACGCCAGGCGCGCCCGGTGCGCGAACACCTTTACGCCGATCTGGCCTTTCAAAATCGATCGGCGCGCTTCATGGAAAATCACGATGAGCCGCGCGCTGCCACGGCTTTCCCTGCAGAAATCTGGCGCGCGGCGGCGATCCTCAGCTACTGCAGTCCAGGCTTGCGCTTTTTCCACGCCGGTCAAATGGAGGGCAATCGCAAACGTATCTCGCCGCATCTCTGCCGCGGCCCACAGGAAACTGTCGCGCCAGAGACGCGAGAATTTTACGTCCAGCTACTCTCCTGCCTGCGCGAACGCACATTGCGCGAAGGAAACTGGCGACTGCTCGCCTGCAACTCAGCTTATGAAGGCAACGAAAGCTGGCAGGGCTTCATCGTCTCCAGCTGGACGCTTCAAAAATCAGATTCCTTTCTGATCGCTGTCAACTACTCCGATCAACAGGCGCAATGCTATGTGCGTCTGGAATCTGACGAGCTGCGCGAAAAAAACTGGGAGCTGCGCGACCAGATGGGACCGGCGGTCTATGTGCGCGACGGCTCGGCCATGAATGACGCCGGACTATACCTGGACATGCCGGCCTGGTCCTATCATGTCTTTCGATTGCGGCCGGTAGCGGCATCGGGCCCCTGAGGGCGGCCGACCGCCCCCGGCCGCATTCGCTTCCCTGAGGTCTGAGCCTGGCGCTGCAGATCTTCTTTGCCGGCGCATCGGCTTAGAGTTGGCCCGGATCCAGAGTCGCCCGGATCAAGAAAAACGTTTGCCAAACTTACACGTTTATGCTCATGTAACCATGAACTGACATTTTTCAGTATTTGTAACATTGGGAGTTGAGCGATGATTTTCAGAAAACTGGGCGCCGCGGGACCGGCGGTTTCGGCCGTGGGACTTGGCTGCATGGGCATGTCCGACTTTTACGGCGATGCGGCCAATCGCAATGATACTGCATCGATCGCAACCATCCGGGCGGCGCTGGACGCGGGCATTAACTTGTTCAACACCGGCGACTTTTATGGCGCCGGTCACAACGAAATGCTGCTTGCCAGAGCGCTTGAGGGCCGGCGGCAAGAGGCCATCATCAGCGTCAAGTTCGGCGCGCTTCGAACGCCGCAGGGCGGATTCAGCGGCTTTGACGCCAGACCGCAGGCCGTAAAGAATTTTGCAGCATACTCGCTTCGACGACTCAAGACGGACGTGATCGACATCTACCAGCCGGCGCGCGTCGATCCGCAAGTCCCCATCGAAGAGACCGCAGGCGCAATTCACGAATTGATACAGGAGGGAAAGGTGCGATTCTTTGGCCTTTCCGAAGCAAATTCGGAACAGATTCGCCGCGCGCACGCCGTGCATCCGATTGCTGCGCTGGAAATCGAATATTCGCTTGGCACGCGCTTTGTGGAGGCTCAGATTTTGCCAACCCTCCGTGAACTTGGCATTCCGCTGATCGCCTACGGAGTACTATCGCGCGGTTTGCTGGCGGGCCCTCTGCCTGAGCTCAGTCCTGCCGATTTTCGCCGCCATCTGCCGCGTTTTCAAGACCAGAATTTGCGTCATAACCAGGAGAAAACCGCCGCTTTACAGGACATGGCCAGAAAAATAGGATGCACTCCGGCGCAACTTGCGATTGCCTGGGCGCTGGCACAAGGCGAGGACGTCATAGCGTTGATTGGAACAACACAGCAATTGCGGCTCCAGGAAAACCTTGGCGCACTTTCCATAGCGCCTGGCGCAGAGAACCTGTCGATGCTGAGTTCCATTTTTCCGGACGGCGCCATCGCTGGCGAACGTTACCCTGCGCCGCAGATGAATCTGGCCGCGAAATAGGCATGCCCCGAACCGGACTCTCCGCAGAACAGTTGAAAGCAGCAGCGCTGGACGCTGCGGAGAGGACAATGCGCAAGCAGGGCTTTGCCAAAACGCGCCTGGTGGACATTGCCAGACAGCTGGGCGTAAGTCACGCCCTGCTCTATCGCTATTTTCCAGACAAGGGCGCCTTGCTGGATGCGGTTTCGGAGCGCTGGCTCCTGCGAATGGATGATGAACTGGAATCCATCGCCGGCGCCAGCAAGCCAGCCTTGCAGCGCATTGAGGATTGGTTCTTTGCACTACACCGCTTGAAACGCCAGAAGGTCGCCGCTGATCCTGAACTGTATTCTGCATTCAGCGCATCTGCGCAGTCCGCTCGGCCTTTCGTGCAGAGGCACGTCCAGAATACGCGGCGCCAGTTGCTGCAAATGGTGGAAGACGGGCTCAGGGAAAAGACCCTGGCCCCTGCAGCCCCGCAGCAAATTGTGGACACGCTCTACCTTGGTACGCTTGCCTTTCACCATCCGCGGCTAGTTGCTGAATCGATTGAGAAAAAGGATCGCGAGCGATCGCTGCAACGCATCCTGTCCGCCCTGCTTCATGGTCTGCGAGCGTAGCGCCAAATTCCGTCGCGCGGCAGAGGCGCATTGCTGCTGCATTAGCGCGCTGGACCGTTAGACGCGGCCTGACGGAGTATAGCCCTCTGGATCAATTCAGGTTGATACCAGGGAATCATATGATCCAGTCCGGGGTAACGTTCAATCCGTGGCGAAAGGTGTGCAAGCATGCGCTGTGCAAAGTCGGCGTTAGCGGCCGGAACCAGGTCGTCCTCCTCGCCCTGGATCACCGTAACCGGCAGGCGCAGCTCGCTCCAGCGCGGAAGCAGTTTACCAAGTTCCTGGCGAGCGACGAAGACCTCGCTATTGGCGACAGAAAGCGGCTGCGGAACAAGCAAACGCAACAACGGCCAGCGCCCGACGTACTGGTACCATTTTGTTTCTTCCAGATCCGGATCAATGGAGGCCGCCACCAGAATCATGCTGCGAAAACGGCCAGGATAGTCCATGACGATACGCGCCGCCACCGGGCCCCCCCACGAATGACCAACTACAATGGGCAATTGACCGCTTCGAAAACGATCGTGCACTAATGCGCCGTGCGTCCGGCAGGCCGCATCGAAGGCCAGCACAATGCGCCGCGCCTGCTCTGCCAGCTCCGTGACGGCCGCGCCAGACTCCGAACCGCCAAAGCCTGGTCGATCAACGGATACAAAAAAGAAGCGCGTTCGCAACTCGGCATCATTCATCAGCCTGGCGTAGGCGGCCCAGGAACCGGGCGTTCCATGGATCAAGAGCAGCGGCGGCCGGTCGACAGCGCCGGCAACTGCAAGCTGCACGGCATGGCCTTCGACCAGGATTGTCTGAAGCGCAGCAGGCTCTCGCTTCAGGAAGGTCGCCCGATTCTCTTCCTCGATGCGCATAAATTCCATGCACGAGGAGAGGAGAAGACCCAATATTCCAGGTCCCCAGCCAACGAGGATCCGACGTCTTCGCGTCGCCGTCCTGCCCGGATTCCTGCCGCTCATGCCCATTACGTCATCCCTCGCAGGACTCAGTGGCTGCTTCTCTATCCGCAGGGCAAGTCGCTTACGACAGCAGCGCGATGACAATTTCAACTAGAAATGATAGCCGATGTGCACCGTGGCAAAGGGGACGGTCGGCGCTACATCATATGATTTGCCGCGTAGACTTGTCGTTCCCGCTACGGTTTCGGTATAGCCGACGCCCCCCCAAAACTGAAGATAGATATTTCGCTGCTTGCCTGGATAGATTCGATAGCCCCCGTAGATCATGGCCAGACCATTGGAAAATACGCGTCTTCGATTCGAGCGAATGTAGAGCAGCTCAGCGATCGGCAAACTGCCTGGCTGTGCTGGAAAAAGCGCATGAAGCAGCAAGAGATCCTGTTCGCCGCGCCGGTACAGCTGCCATAGGTACAGTCGATTGTCATAGCCCGCAACCGTCGCCTGAGCGAGACTCTGCAGTTCCAGTTCTCTTCGATAGCGGTCGGAATTCTCAAGCCGGTAGTTCTGCCGCGAAAGCTGTAACCCCAGGAACCAGCCATCCTTTTCCGGACTGAAGTAACGCTCCAGGAATAGCCCGGCGCCTGAATGCAATCGCAGGTTCCACCCCTGATCGCGGTTCTGCGGATTGCTATTGACCAGCGCCTTCGGAAAATCCAGGCCATAAGCCCCAAAGCCCGCGACCCAGGGGCCCAATATCTCCGGATCAAAGCGCAGATGAAGGGCATAGCCGTTCAAGGCGTAGGTTGCCGGATCAATCTCGATGGCCAGCGGCAATTGCTGATCCCTGTCTTCTGCGCCCAGCGCGCCGCTCCAGAGCAAGCCGGCGGCAGCTGCCAGTCGTCCGATCTTCCAGAATCGATTCATGTTAATCACCTCTACTACATATACACTATATCCAGTAGATTGATTCAGGCAAGCCATTTCTGTAGGCGGCCGGCCAATTTAGTTTCAGCTCCGCGACGACTTTCTGGAAGCGCCGCCGGGACCCAGCAGCTGCCGGAGCGTAACCTTGCGCAGGCTGGCCTGCATCTCTGATTCGGTCGCCTGCAGCGCGGCGCTGATCCTTGCCAGCAGTCTTTGCGGACGGCTGTCCTTTACGTTGATGCGGAGGTTGGTGCGAAAGAGCGGCTTACCCTGCTCGATGGATTGAAAAATGTCCAGCAGGCTGATCTCTTCCGCACTTCGGGCAATGCGCACGCCGCCGCCGTACCCTTCGCGCGTTTCCAGAATTCGGCTTTGTGTGAGCAGTCGCAGGATTCGAGCAACGGAAGGGGCTGGAATGTTCAGGGTCTGCGATAGATCGCGGGCCGAAACAAACTCGTAGCCCTTCAAATTTTGCTTATCGTGTACAAAGATCAGCGCCAGGATCGCCTGGGAATAGGCCAGCGAATAGCTCATAGGCCCAGCCAGGGCCGCCCCTGGCATCGGCGCAAGGCCCTTTCCAGCAGCCTGCAGTATATACTCTATACTGGCTTTATGGAGCAAGCGCAGGACGGGCCGGCCGCGCGCTTCTTCCAGGTTGTCGCTTCAGTCTTTGCTGGTCTGCTCCTGGCCTTCCTGCCCGCGTTGTGCAATCTGTCCAAGAAATTGCGGAAGGTCGATGCCGGCCATTGCCGCGATCTCATGCAGCGGCGGCAGGCTCTTGATCAGCCCGGACAGGAAATTTGCAGTAGACGATCCATCTCCGGAGGTCCCCGAGTCCCAAACTGTAATCTTATCTATTTTCAAATTCTTGATCGCTTCGATTTGCGAGCTGACAATCTGCTCCAGCTTCTCGAGCAACAAGAGCGTAGCGGCGGCGCGAGCATCGCCTCCTGCTCCTGCTACCAGCTGACGGTATCCTTCCGCCTTGGATTGCAGCAACAGGCGCATGCCCTCAGCCTCCGCCTGGTACTTCAGCAAGGTTGCGTCTGCTGCACCGCGCGCTTCGCGCCGCGATCTTTCGGCATTTGCTTCGGCGGCGATTTCAATTTTTCGTTTTTGAATTTCGACGCGCACCACCTCAGCGGCATTCAATCGCTCCGTTTCGGCAAGCGCCTGAGCCTTCTGGATGACAACATCGGCCTGAAACCTGGCTACCTCGCCCAGCTGACGCGCCTCGGCCTCCTTAACGCGCAATTCAGCGTTGGCATTGGCAATGCTGGCCTTGGAACGGTTTTCACCGGAAATGGCCTCCGCCTCCTGGGCCTGTACGTAGACGCGGCGGTCGGCGTCGGCTCGTTTCTTCCCCTTCTCGGCGTCCGCCTGGTTTTCGGCCACCCTGATCTCTTTGTCACGATAGGCCTCTGATTCGCCAATGGAGGCAGTAGACTCTTGTTGCTGCACAAAGACGCGCTGATCCGCTTCCGCCGCCTTCTTGCCCTTTTCCGCGGCCGCCAGATTCTCAGCGACTTTGATCTCCCTTTCGCGCACTGCTTCGGCCTGTCCAATTTCGCCAATCTTGTCCTGCTCAGCCACATCGATCTTGGCTTGATTGATGGCCTCGGAAGCAGCCTTCTTGCCGATGCTCTCGATGTAGTTCGAGGAATCCGTAATGTCTGTAATATTGACGTTAATGAGGTACAAACCGATCTTATTCAGTTCCGGTTCCACATTTTTTCGAATTGAAGCAAGGAAACTCTCGCGATCTTGATTGATCTGTTCAATGGTCAGGGAGGCGACCGTAAGACGCAGCTGCCCAAAAATAATCTCGCGCGCCATATCTTCGATCAGCTCGGCCCGAAGCCCCAGCAGACGCTCCGCGGCGTTGTTCATGATGGCCGGATCGGTGCTGACGCCCACCGTAAAGGTGCTGGGTACATTGATCCGAATGTTTTGCAGGGAGAGCGCGTTTTGCAGCGGGATGTTGATCGTATGCGGCGTGAGTCGTAGAAAATCGAATCCCTGGATCAAGGGCAGGATGAAAGCGCCGCCGCCATGGATGCAGCGCGCCGACTGGCCCTTGCCAACGCGCCCGTAGACCACCAGTATCATATCCGAGGGACAGCGCTTGTAGCGGGCCGCAAGGATCATCATGCTTGAAGCAAGCAGCCCAACAAAGGCCAGAATTGTTAGCGCCCAGATCACCGACTCACCCATCTGTTTCTATCCTCTAAGTGCAGACTTATTTTGAAAATAGGCGGCGATTATTTGAAATCATTGTTGCGCTGCTACAAAGCAACTACGGACAGTACGTTGCCTTCTACAGCGGCCGCCACACGCACGCGCCGACCCGTAGGGAGTTCCACGCCGGCCTGCGAAATTGCATCGTATTCGCGAAGCCGGCCGCTGACCACCAGCTGGATCTTGCCGCGTCCGTTGGCCGGCACGGTAAGGTAGATTGTCCCTTCGGCCCCCACCGCCGATTCGATATCCACATTTCCGCTGGACTGCAGTCCGCGCATTGCAATGTAAATGCGGCCAACGATCCAAACGGAAGCGAAGCCCGCTGCGGTTGCGGCCAGCACGCTGACGGCGCCCGGCAATCCGCCGCTGCGATCCATTGCCAGGCCAACCAGGCCAAACATCATCAAAAACGAAGCGATACCCTGCAGCGAAAGAAACTGAAAACTGGCGTCGGTTTCCCCGGCATCGATTTCAGGCGAAAGATCGTGAACGCCGTCAGCGCCCAGAAGTTGAAGAAGAATCCTTACCAGAAATAGACCGCCGCCCAGGGCGGCGCACGCCAGGAATAAACCGCCGAGCGTGAAGGTATCGAAAATACCCGCCATGGCGCACTCTCGCTGCCAGGCTCCGCCTTTCAACCTTTTCATCTATTTTGTGGAATCCCCGGAGCGAGGATCCGCGATGAACGGCAGCGGCGGCAGGGCAAAGGTGGTTGGCGTCGGGCTGCAGCCGACGCAAAGCAGGCTTATGAGCAATCAGGTGCAGAACCTTGCGGCCGTCTTTTTTCTGAGCTTTGGACTGGCCGCATCTTTTGATGGCGTCTATCTGCACCTGTGGCGCTATCGCCTGTTCGCCTACAGCGAAACGCGACGCGAACATGTTCTGCATATGCTGCGCGGCGTCCTATTCCCGCTGATCATCTATTTGCTGCTGGCCGCGCCGGCTGTTGGCCTGCTGTTATGGATCGCCGCGCTGCTTGCGGCGCTGGATCTTTTTCTTCAGGGCTGGGACCTCTGGGAAGAGCGCCGAGCGCGTCGCGGATTTGGCGGATTGTCCACATTTGAATACAGTCTGCATGTCTGGCTTGCCGGCCTGCACCTGAGCGGACTGACCCTGACCCTGGCAGCGCGCCCGCTGTCAGCGTGGTCGCTGGCTGCAGGCCAGGAGGCGGCGGTATTTGCTGAATACGCTGCTGGCGTCGCCTGGTTTCTATTGCCCGGATCCATTGGCGGCGTATTGCTTCACCTCGGACTGCTGCATCCCTATTTCTACAAGGGGGAGCGGCCGCCGGAGGAGATGAATCGAATGCTCGTGCGCGGGCTGGCGCCGCTCATTTGATCGAGGTTCCGCGTTGCCTTGCATGGCCGTCGCGACGCTTTCCAGCTGCCGAACAATTGCCAGCAGCTCGTAGTCGCGATAGCGTTTGCCTACGACTTGAATGCCAATGGGCAAACCCTGCCGATCCCGGCCAATGGGCATGGAAACCACGGGATTTTCGGTTACAGTAAAAATCGTCGCCTGTGATTGCGTGGCCACATAGTAGGCAACTGCCTGTCCATCGACATCAAGCGCGCGGTCATACACTCTGAAAACGCCGTACGATCCATCTGGCGTCTGATGGGCAAAGGCCGTGGTGGAGGAGACAGGCGTCAGGTAAACATCATAAGGTTCTAGAAAGTTTTCCATCGCGGTAATCAAACGGCGCTGTCGATTGAGTAATTCCATGTAGCGCGGAACAGAGATCGGCGCCACAATTTCAGCCTGCATCGGATTTGGCGCCCGTGCTGAGCGCGTGAAGAGATCGCCAAACCAGCGCGCCAGATTGGATCGATCGTAACCGCCCTGGTGGCCGACAATCCCGCCCCAGACATGCCACGCTTCCTGGTAGTCGAAATCAAGCGGCGCCGCCGCAGTCACTGTGGCCCCGCTGGCGCCCAGGCGATCGACAAACGCGCGCATCGCCTTGCGAATATCCGCTTGCACTGGAACGCCGCCAGGCGTCTCGGCCCAGGCGATGCGCAGTCGCTGCAATTGCAAGCCATGACGACTTTGTGGCGTCAGGGCCGGCAGCGGAATGACGGAACGATCGCCGCGGTGGCCGCGGGCCAGTACGCTGAAGGCCAGTTCCAGATCCTCGGCGTTGCGAGCAACCGGTCCAAGAACGGCAAGATCGTGTACGCCGTCGACCTCGCCTGGAACAGGCGGGATGTGGCCTTGAAAAGAGATCACGCCCCAGCTTGGCTTCATCCCGTAGACGCCATTGAAAGCGGTGGGAACGCGCAGGGACCCTGCAATATCGCTGCCAAAGCCAAGGGCCGCCATGCCGGTCGCCACTGCTACCGCGTCGCCGCCGGTGCTGCCGCCGGCTGTGCGATTCAAATCCCAGGCATTGTTGGTGCGACCAAAGATCTCGTTGTCGGTTTGCATATCAGACGCCAGAGGCGGGAGGTTGCCCTTGCCCAGAATGACGGCGCCGGCCTCAAGCAGTAGTTGCACAGCGACGGCATCCTCCTCGGGAACAAAGTCGCGGAGCGGCGCATAGCCGGCAGTTGTGCGCAGCCCTCGCGTCGAATAGCTGTCCTTGACGACTACGGGAACCCCGTGCAGCGGCCCCAGGATCTGTCCGCGATCCTGCATTTGGTCCAGCTCGCGGGCGCGCCGCAGCGCATCGGGATTCAGCGTGACAATGGCATTGTACTTCTGATTGATTCGCTGGATGCGCTGCTGGAAGGCCTGCACGAGGGTCTCGGATTTCAGAGAACCGCCGCGGATCTGCCGAGCCAGCTCGGCCGCCGAAAGCAAGCAGAGTTCTTCGGACGAACTGGCCGGCGCCAGCAGGGCGGCGGTTTCGGCTGCGCCGCTGCGCTCCGGCGTGGCAAGGCCGCGATCAACCAGAGCCAGGGCGGCAAAGAATATCAGAATCAGTCGGACCGGTTTTTTACCATGCATCGCGTTCGCCCCTGCAGCCGTGCGCCGGCTGCGCTTTGTAGTCTGTCAGAACCAGGCCAGTCCGTCAAGGCGGCCATGAACCAACGACCTGAAACCGCTAACCAACGACGCAGCGCAAGGTTGTTGATTCTGGCCCACGCCGCTTTTATTCTCATTTTCAGCGCAGCGCTGACGCTACTGCTTGGCCGGATATCGTCGCCAACTTCTTTGCAAACGGAAGGCGCCGCGCTATTTGCGCCGATCCTGATCTCCGTAGGCTGGATTACGACGCTGGCTGCTGGCGCCGGCTTTTACGTCTACTTCCGGACCGCCAGGCTTTCCGGGTCGCTCCGCTTTGCACTGACTCTTGGCAGCGCCCTGCTGGCCACGCTGCTCGGCGACCAAATTTCCAAATGGTTTACACTTGCACTGTTGCGTTATGACAGCGATCCGGCCGTGCTCAGCCTGGTGTCAGGACAGCTGCCCGGATCGCTGATTCTGACGCTGATCGTCTGCAGCGCATCCTATCTCCTGGCCGGGAACATGCAGAGAACTGGAATCGCCCGGGCCGCAGACGGCGCGGAGCGAACCGCGCCGGACGCCGGCGCGCCGCCCCAATTGCTGCTGCTTCGCGCTGATGGCGTCCAGCACGCTATTCCGGTGCGCAGCGTACACTACTTGAGCGCCCATCGTACACACACCGTAGTCCACGCCGAAGATCGCGATTTTGAAATTGCAATGGTCCTGAAGCGGGTGCTGGCTGCGCCGGGCGCTTCCTTTTTGCGGATTCACAAGCGCTATGCCATTCGTCTGGACCTCCTGCGCCAGCTGCAACGCGCGCCAGGCGGCGGCTTACAGGCGGTCCTTGCGGACAGCGATGATACGATCCTTCCAGTAGGGCGAGCCTATGTTGCTTCGCTGCGGCAAGCGCTGCGAGCGGCGAATGGCGCCGGCGCTCTGCCGCCGAATCAGTCAGACTAGCGCGTCGCTGACGTTGACAGGCATCTAATTGACGGGTCTCCTGACGACAAAACAGTTCGATCATGGGCCTCTTTTCTGCGCCTGCATCCTGGCTGCGCTACAGCGCGCCGGCGACCGATGATCGTCGCTACACCGAGCGTATGAATTGCATCTACAACTGGCTCGCGCCCTTTTACAACGGAATCTCCTGGCTCTTTCCGATGTGGCGGCGCTGGATACGTTCCGTAATTCCATTCATTGCAGGCCGACGCATTCTTGAGATTTCTTTTGGGCCTGGCTATTTGATGGGCTGCTATGCGCGCGATGGGCGCTACGAAGTGCACGGCATCGACTACAATGAACGCATGCTGGCCATCGCCGTGAGGCGAATGAAGCGCCTGCGAATCGCCGCTGATCTGCGGCGCGGCAATGTGGAATGCCTGGCTTATGCAGATGAGAGTTTTGATACGGTGATCAGCACTATGGCGCTGACCGGTTACCCAGACGGAAAAAAGGCGCTGGCAGAGATGGTGCGCGTGCTGCAACCGGGCGGCAAGTTGCTGATGGTGGCTATCGACTATCCAGATGATCGCAACTGGTTTGGCTACTTTCTGGCGCGATTGACGGCCTGGATCGGCGACCGGCTGCAAGATATAGACGCACTGCTTGATGAGTCGGGATTGGCGTGGAGCGCAGAAGAAATTGGGGCCGGCGGCTGCGTAAAACGATACATCTGTACCAAGAAAACTCAGTCAGCCGACGGCCGCCCCGGAGCTGCCGCTCAGGGGAAGTCCCCGGAGGCCTTGCCAGGCATCAGCTCCTTGTAGCGCCCCTGCAGCCAGTTCTGGAGGTCGGAGCAATACCACTTCGAGAAGCGCCGATCGGTGGCGCCGCCAATCAGATTGGTATGGCAGACATCGCTTTGCATTTCGATAATCGTCCGGAAGGACGGCGCAAAGGTGGTGAGTCGGCCAGCGCTGCGATAGATCTGCCCCTGATGCGGCGTTGCGCGACCGCCAATCAGCGTGATCGGCCCGCGATCGAAACCCAGAAAAGACGGAAATTTTCCGCCAAACAGAATGTGCGAGAGCTTGATCTTCTGCAACGAACCCCAGGCGGGGGCGGCGCTGGAGAGCGCTTCGGCGATTGCCCGGCGATAGATTGCCTCGCGCGATTCGCCGCCAAACCAGCGCGAGCTCTGCGATAGAAGAATTCGATCAAAGTTGATGTAGAAATCGATGTACATGCCAGTTTCGCTGTAGAGATAGCCTTCGACCTGAGCGCCTACGCCCTTTTTGCCGAATACCTCGCGATACAGCGCGCGATAGACGCGCTCGAAAAGCGAGGCGCCCTTTGAGGCTGGATCGTACTTCATATCCCAGTCTTGCAGGACCTTGCCCTGCCCCTGATCCGGCAGCAACGGCCGGATGATTTTCATGAATTGTTCAGCCTGCGTCGAGTATACATCGTAGTGCAGATCGATCATGTCCTTGCGCGTGAAGTCGTTGCGCTGGTGCAAAACGCTTTCGACGCGTTCGGCGCGGTAAGGCCCCATGGGCATGTTCAGCGGCTTGCGCTTGCCCCAGCGATTGAGATCGTTGTTTGTGGTTACAAAGAAACCCTGCTCCGGATTCAAAGAGCGCGGCAGGTCTTCGACCGCGGCAAATCCCTGCCAGTCATTTTCAGGAAGCCATCCCGGCAAGGGAACCAGTCCGCTAATGCCGTCGCGACGCAATGGCATCAGACCGGACATCTGGTAGCCGATGGCGCCCTGACGGTCAGCAAACACAAAATTCCACGCCGTTTCCACCTGACCAAGGGTGCGCATGCCCTCCTCGACGCTCTTCACGTTCCACATTTCCAGAATACGGGTCAGCGTGCGCGCCCCTGATTCGCCGCACGCCCAGCGACTTGCCAGATAGAGCCCCTCATGGCGCGGATCGCCCGCAAGGACGCCATGCTCGTTCTGGTAGTAGATGACTTCCGCGGCGGTCTGGCCTTTGCGCTTGATCGTTTCTTTGCGCACCTGAAAATCTTTCCAGCCTTCTCCCTCGCGATAATAGCGGCCATCCTTGCAACGTTCGATCCACGAGTCCTCGCCATCCATAAAGGAATAAGTTACGCCCCAGGACAGCTCGCGGTTGCGGCCGGAAAGGACGCCGGGGGCCCCCGGCATACAACCGCCCATCAGATAGTTGTCGCCAACCTCCATCACTATCTCCTGCCAGACGTTCGGGATGCGGTTGATCTCAAGATGCGGATCGTTGCAAAGCAGCGCGTGGCCGCTGGCCGTCTTGCGACCGGACAGCACCCAGTTGTTGGAGGCCATAAAGCGCGGGGCGCCCAGCTCCCAGAGCAAACTGGATGGCACAATGTGATGGTCCAGCTTCACCGACTGGACTAGTTCACGATCGAGTCCGGAGAGCAGTCCCGGAAAAAGTTCCTCCAGCAAATCGCCGGCCACCCCGGCCTGAATCATCTCAATCAGCAGCCGCTCAACTTCGCCCTGCGACTGGGAAAGCGTTAAGTACCCAATCATCCTGGAAATAAGAAAGCTGTCCTCCATGCGCCAGGCCTCGAAGGGCGCCTTCAACAAACGAAATTCCCACGGGACCTTGCCGCCAAAGCCCTCGTTGACGCCGGCGGCGTAAGCCTGCAGGCACTCTCGTGAAAAGTCGGTGAGCGATTGTGTCTGGTTGCTGCCGACGGCGGCCCAGTTCATCTTGCGAAAAAAGCGGTCGATATCGACCATTTTATCGCTGCCGTCAAGCAGCTCGGCAGCGCGTCCCTGGCCCAGGATGCGCATCAACAGCATTTGCATGCCGCGATCGGTGGCATGAACATAGCCTTGCGCAAAGCAGGCATCGGCAATAGTCAACGCGCGAATGTGCGGAATGCCGTTCTCGTCCCGGTGAATTTCGATTTTGTCGCCTTTCAGCTTCATGTCCGACTGCCCCTCGTCCCGCGGTAACGAAGACCGCGGGCGTCATGCTTGGGCGGCGCTGCTCAGGCCTTCAACAGCTTTTCATGCCGGAGCGACGGCAGCGCTCCGCTGGGAGCGGACCTCATACGCCCACCGCGCGCCACGCAGCAGCCTCGGCCTGTTTGAGCGCCGTCTCGGGATGGGCCAGCTGGCCTTCGGTTCGCGTTTTGAAGTAGGCCAGGAAGATCCCGACGACGATGGCCACGGTCAGCGCCGGCTCCATCTTTTTCAATTCTCCCCGGCGCTGTGCGCGGCGAATGAACTGCTCAATGTCGCGCATGGCCCGAGCGTCGAGGTCGCGACTCTTCTTGTTGAGATAGGTAGAATGATTGTGAAACTCAAGAAAGATAAATTCCTGCGGCCGCTGCTCTGAAAAACGCACCATTGCTTTCCAGAGATGTAAGAATTTCTCACGCGTATCTTCGATGCGGTCAAATCCATCGGAAAGGATTGCGCTGTAGTTTGTCTTAACCTCCTGGAAGAGGCAGTTGGCCAGATCTTCTTTGCTCTTGAAGTAGCGATAGAGGCCGCCCACGGCAATCTTGCATTCGGCGGCTATCTCCGGAACCGGCGTAGCTTCATAACCCTTTGCAGAAAAGAGCTGCAGCGCGGCCGCCAGGATCTGCCGGCGCTTGCCGCTATCCGCCTTTGTCGCCTGTCGCACGCTCATAAGATACTTCCGAACGCGAAAAGAGCGTCGCTCAATGCCCCCTTGCAGTCGGCGCGGTCGAAGCCTGGCCGCCGTTTCTTCGGACGTCAAGGCCAATTCCAGCGATCCAGATCCAGAGCAGCGCGGCCGATTTGAGCTTGACGGCGATCTCATTGTGAATGAAAGTTCATTCACACGCGCCCATCGCCGGCCAGTAGTGCGCCGGGCGGGGCCAGGAGGTAGCAAGCAATGCAAAACTGGAAGGAACGATTTGGCGGAGCGGCGCTGATTACCGGCGCTTCGGGAGGCCTGGGCGAGGAATTTGCGCGGCAGCTGGCAGCGCGCAGAATGGATTTGATCCTGGTCGCCAGACGAGAGGACAGGCTCTCGGCGCTGGCCCAGCAGCTGCAGAGCGAGGCCGGCGTCGATGTGCGCATCATCGCCGCCGATCTCAGCGCGCCAGGAGCGGCAGAGAAGGTTCAATCACAGGTGCAATCCATGGGTCTGAAAGTTGGTCTGCTGGTAAACAATGCAGGCTACGGAACCTACGGTCTCTTCCATGAAATAGAAGGCAGTAAAGAGGCCAATATGGTGGCGCTGAATTGCAGCCTGCCGGTAGAGTTGACGCACCTGTTTGTAAACGATATGGTCGCCCGCAAGAAGGGCGGTATTGTCTTTCTTTCTTCCAACGGCGCCTATCAACCCTGCCCTTTCTTTGCAACCTACGGCGCTACGAAAGCATTCAATTTGATGCTGGGCGAGGCGCTGTGGGCGGAATTGCGCCCCTTTGGCATTGATGTGATTGCGCTTTCGCCTGGCTACACGCGCACCGATTTTCAAAACGTAGCGGGCAATGCCGGACAGAAGCCCATGGGCGGCTGGTCCGAGCCCCGCGATGTTGTAGCGCAGTGCTTGAACAAACTGGGCAAGGCGCCTTCAACCATTCCCGGCCTGATGAATTACTTTCTGGCCGCTTCCGTTCGCAGCACGCCGCGTCGAGTGATGGCGATGATGAGCTATAACATCAGCAAGCCAAAGAAGGCAAAGTAGAGGCCGATTGCTGCGCCGCCGGCCGCAAGGTCGGACGGCGCGCCGGCTGGCCCTTAGCTTTCGGCCGCGGAACGCAGTGCAAGCCAGGTCCAAACGCCGGACAGAAATTCGAATAGGGCGAAGGCGCCCAGGATTGCCGGCGCGCTTCCACTCAGGACAAGGCCGCCTATCAGGAGCAGCTGGATGCTTCGACCGTGTACGCTCAAACGAAAAAAGGCCAGGTTGTTGGCAAGAGATGTACGCACATAGTAATAGGAGAGGACCAGAAGCGCGACTCCTACCGCTCGAATCCAGGCCTCGTCGGTCGGCGGCAGGCCCAAAATTCCCAGCAGTAGATTGGGGGCCAATAGCAAAATGGCGCCCTGTCCTGCCAGATAGAATCCAAATACAAGCACACTGATGGCCGCATGTTTCATAAAGTTTGCCTCCCTGCAAAAAAGCAGGCAAAAGCTTATCATTGAAGCGCGCTTGAGGGTCAAGATCGGCCAATGACTTTTTTTGGAAACGAGTATGCTGATTTCTGAAATTGCCAGGAAGACCGGACTATCGCCGGCGACAATTCGCTACTATGAGCGGCTTGGATTGCTGGACAGCGGACCAAGACTGGACAACAACTATCGACGCTACAACGAAGAGGCCGTCCGCCAACTGCACTTTGTTCGCAACGCCCGACAGATGGGATTTCGATTGAGCGAGATCTACAGCTTTCTGAAATTGCTGGAGAATGCAGAAACCGTGCAGGACGTAGTGACAGGCCTATCCGACAAGCTATGCGAGCTGGATCAGAAGCTAGCTGCATTGCAACGCGTGCGCAATGCCCTGGCCACAGCGCTGGTCGGCTTTCGCCAGGGGCCTGGCAGCGATTGGCGCCAGCGGCTGCTCGCTGACTTTTTTGTCATTCCGGATTGACAGTGCAAGGGTGAAGAATGAATCTTCATTCATCTTGCGGAGGTTGATGCAATGTCGAAACGATCCAAATACGATGGAAAACCATCCCGAAGGCTCTGGCTGCGCATCCTGCTGATTCTGGTCGCGCTGATCTGCGTACTGGCGGCGGGCCTCCGGCTGCGCTACGGCGGCGGCGAAAATTTTCCTGATCGCAGCACCGCCGCCAGACTGCCGGCCTCGGCGCTGCAATTGGTCGCCAGCCTTGATCAACCGCCAGGCAACATCGCCGTCTCGCGCAGCGGTCGGATCTTCATTACTTTTCATCCGGAAGCAAAGCCGCAGGGAATGCATGTCGCCGAAATTGTCGACGGGAAGCCACAGGCCTTTCCCGACCAGGCTGCACAGCAGGAACTCTATCGCTTTCCTCAGGGCATTCGCGTTGATTCGAAAAACCGTCTCTGGACCATTGACCACGGGGACAATGGCATCCATGGGGCCAGACTGGCGGCCGTGGACATTGACTCGCGCAAGGTCGTCTATCGCTACGATTTCCCTTCGAACGTTGCGGGACTGCTATCTTATCTCCAGGATCTGGCCATTGATCCCAGCGGGCGCTACGTTTACATCGCCGATGTAAATTTCTTTGGCAAATCGCCGGCCTTGATTGTCGTCGACACTGTCGCCAATGAAAGTCGGCGCCTTCTGGAAAACGACGTATCCGTGCAGCCACAGAACTATTTGATCCGCGCCTACAACGGTCCAATGGTTCGCCTTGGCGGATTGATCGCCTTGCGCGCTGGCGTGGATTCCATTGCCATCCATCCAGCCGGGGATTGGTTGTACTATGGTCCAATGAATCACGAGGATCTATTTCGAATTCGCACAGCGGATTTGAACAATCCGGCGCTGAGCGCCGATCAGCTTGCCGCTCGCGTAGAAAAGGCCGGCCCAAAGGTGCAAAGCGACGGCATTACGATTGACAACGCCGGGAATGTCTATCTGACTGATATGGAACACCGGGGCATCGCCGTGCTTGGCGCAGATGGCAAGCTATTCACGTTGGTGACGAGCGATGCCATGCGCTGGCCAGATGGCTTTTCCTTTGGTCCGGATGGGTGGCTCTATATTGCTGACAGCGATATCCCGGATATTGCTCTGCAAAGTCAGGAGCATATCAGGGCGCATGCGCCCTATCATCTGTTCCGGATTCGCCCCGGTCATGATGGCGTCGCCGGTCAGTAGGCGATTGCATTATTGTAGATGATCAGGACAGGAATGGGAGCGCGGAATGGTAGCGGAACACATAGATATTATCCTGTATGTTACGGGCGGAATAACGGCAATCATGCTACTGCAGTTTATCAGCCCGCGCTTTGCACTGAAGCAGTTCAATCAAATTGAATTGTCCAGCGAGGCCGCCCTGATCTTCGCCCGGCACTGGGCGTTGATGGTCGCCATTGGCGGCGGTCTTCTGATCTACGCCGGCGCCCATGCTGAGCTGCGTGTTCCGGTGATGCTGGCTATCAGCTGCAGCAAGCTCTCCTATATTATTATCCTGCTGATCAAATTTCAAGATTTCGGCAAGAAGATGATGGTCGGCCTGGTCTTCGACTCGATCTGTGTCGCGCTTTACGCTATCTATCTTGTGGGGGCGACGTCGGGCGCGGCGTCGTAGGCCGATCGCCAAAGACGGAGACAAAGCAGCAATGATTACCGATCACATCAGCATCATTCTCTACGTAACCGGCGCCATCACGGCCAGCGCTCTGCTGCAGTTTCTGGCGCCCAGGCCCTACCTGCGAATTCTCAATCGCATTGAAGTGGGCGGCAGCGCAGAACTCTTCTTCTCGGCACACTGGGGTCTTGTGGCAACCACCTTCGGCTTGCTGCTGCTCTATGCCGCCGGCCACGCCGAAGTGCGCGGCCCCATCGTCTTTGCGGCTATGGCCGAGAAGTTAGCCTTTGCCTCGTTGATCTGGCTCAACGTTCGCGGCCCGACCCGTGGCCTGGTCCTGACCGGCGTCTTCGATAGCGTATGTGTGCTGCTCTATGGAAGCTACCTGCTTGGAATTGCTTGAACGGTATTGCCTGCTGATCAGGATTTGCTAAGGCATTCGAGTCTCGCATAGCCGCTGAAGACATCCTCTGCGGCGTAATGCAATCCCCGTTCGGTTGCGACGCGTTGCGCCCAGTTTTCCTGATGCCAGCGCGTCGCTCTGACTCGAGTGCTTGCACGCCAGACAAAAAAAGTCCAGTTGCTGCGGGCAAAGGCGCGCAGTCCAATTCCGCTCAAGGCGGACGGCGGCGCGCGCAGGGGCGTGGGCGTCAGTACCAGCAACTGGCCCTCTGGCTTCAACATCCGCAAGGCCTCGTCCAGCAAAGAACAGCGCACCGCTTCGCTCAGCAAGAATAGCACCGAGCAAAAACTGACTCGATCGACGCTGGCATTTGCTACCGAGGCAAAGAAATCGGCGTTCTGCAGCTGGAAATGGACGTCAGGCGATCGGACCCGCTGGCGCGCCAGCTGCAGCATCGCCGGATCAATGTCCGTCCCGATTATCTTCCAGCCAGGCTGCTCGCACAGGGCGGCCGGCAGGGCGCCCGGGCCTGTTCCAATGTCGATCCAGAGACCATCGCCAGCCGGGCGGATATGTTCCACGATAGATTGCAAGAAGAGCGGATACCATTCCGAATCCTGGGCCGCCAGGAACGGACCGACCGGGCGCAGCGCGTTCAAGAGCATAACGTACTAAATATATTATATATCTAGTACGTCCAGATATTTTTCGGCGGACTGCGTCCGGGCCAGCTCAAAGTCCCAGGGCAGCGGCCAGAATGCCATCGAAGAGCCGGCCCGGCAGCAGTTTTTTCAGCGGCGCAACGATCGTCTGTCCCGGCATGCCGACAGTGTAGCGCAACCGGACGCTTCTGGATTCGACGATCCTGGCTAAGAGTCTGGCAACCGCTTCCGGCGATGGCGCCTTTGCCTCGTCTCGATCTTGATTGGCCTTAAATTTTGCCAGCGCCTCGCGATAGGCCCCGCCACTGCGATCGCTGCTGAATCGGCGATGCGCCGGCAACTGGGTGTTGAAGTCTCCCGGTTCGATCAAAACGACGCGAATGCCGGCGCCCTTCACTTCCCAGCGCAAGCTTTCGCTCATGCCTTCTAGCGCAAATTTGCTGGCGCTGTAAAGCCCGCTGAAAGGAAGCCCCAGAACGCCAGCCAGCGAGCTGATATTGACAATTGTCCCGGACCGCTGCCTGCGCATGATCGGAAGAACCGCCTGACACAGACGCAGCGCCCCAAAAAAGTTCGTCTCCATCTGCTGCCGAGCTTCTTCCATTGAGGTATCCTCGACCGCGCCCATGACTGCATAGCCCGCATTGTTGACCAAAACGTCCAGGCGACCGCTATCCTTTTCGATTTCCGCTATGGCCGATCGGACGGAGGCGTCAGAATTTACATCCATTGGCAACAATGTCACTCCAGCTTTGCTTTCCATTGCAGAGCGAACGGAGCGGCCCGTGCCAAATACGCGGTGGCCGCGCTTTGCCAGGCGCTCTGCACAGGCCTGGCCGATGCCCGAGGTGGCGCCAGTAATCAAGATCGTCTTTGTCTTTGTCATGGTTCTCCCTGCAGCAGAGTATACGCTATCTGGCAGATCGCGGTCATTAACCCGGGTTAAGAAAAGCATTTGACCGCGGTGCGATGCGGACCGCAGCCTCGGCTGAGGCAACCGGCCAAACCGTCATGGACCCATCCAGTCTGCCGGACCGACTCGCCGCGCTTCTTGATCGCTACGGCCTTTCCGATCAAGAGCGGATACAGCTCGCAAAGTTATTTGTGAGCGTGAATTTTTCGAAAAAGCAGTTCTTTCTGCAAGCTGGCGAACAATGCTCTCGCATTGGCTATGTTTGCTCCGGCATGTTTAAGATGTACTATTTGGTCGATGGCAAGGAGCAAATCAAAGATTTCTCAGGCGATCATCAATTTGTGGGTTCCTATGCTTCGCTTTTGACCGCGCGGCCTGCCCGTTGCTACGTCCAGGCTATGCAAAATTCCACGGTGCTGGTCGCCGACATCGCCGCCCTTCGGCATACGTTTCGGAACTCCCTGCCGTTCTTGCGATTGGAAAAGCGTATCGTCGAAACGCTCTTTCTGCGTAAGGAGGAACGCGAGGCGGATTTTTTACTGCTCGATGCCCCGCAGCGATACTTGAAGTTTATGGAACAAAGGGGCTCTCATCTAGAGGGCATATCGCAGACCGAGATTGCTTCCTTCATAGGAGTTACAAATGTTGCGCTCAGCCGAATTCGGGCGCGGCTCTTCAAGGATGGCGGAAAGCGCGGCCCCAACGCAGCAATCGCGCCCTAATCTCCGCCTTCCGCAAGCAACCAGTAGGTCTCCATCCGCCCCTTGCCCTTAACTTCAATTTCGCCGCGTCGTTCCAGCACAAAGGTATTGCCGAGGCTTTCGTAGAATGCAGCGCTAACCTGAATTCGACCGGGCTCTCCGTGGCTTTCCATGCGCGCCGCCGTATTTACGGTATCGCCCCAGAGATCATAGATGAACTTATCTTTGCCGATCACTCCGGCTACCACCGGTCCGGAATGGATACCGACGCGAATTTGCAGCGGGAGTCCGCTTTCTCGGGCCAGCTGATCCACGCGCTCCACCATGTAGAGCGCCATTTCGGCGGCAGCCTGGCGATGCTCTGCCATAGCCGCTGGCGCGCCGCCCGCGGCCATGTAGGCGTCGCCGATAGTTTTGATCTTTTCCAGGCCCAGACTGCGAACGCGTTCATCAAAGGAGCTAAAGACGCGATTCAAGAGCTCAACAATATCCTCCGGTCGCATCGCGGCGGAAAGGGCAGTAAATCCGACGAGGTCGGCAAACACTACGCTGACTTCCTCGAAGCGCTGCGCTATGGAGTCTGCGCTTTCTTTGAGTCGCGCCGCTATTGGCGCCGGCAGAATATTGAGCAACAGTGCATCAGCCTTGGATCTTTCACGGTCCAGAGATTGTTCGACTCTGCCAACGGTTACAATCGCATAGTAAACGAAGCCAAAGCCCACGCCGTAGGCGCCGGCAATCTGTGCGAAAAAAATCTGCCGTTCAACGTCCGACGGCAATGCTGGAGCAAAGGCGGCATGCTCGGGCGACAGAGCCATTGTCGCCAGGAACGCCAGCCCGCCCACGAGCCCGACCACAACGCGCGAAATGCGGTAGGCTGGCGGCCAGAGCAGCATGACGCCCACCCCCATGGCGATGAAATAGTACTGCGCTCCGCTGGATGTGCCCAGAATCCAGGTAATGGCCGTAACGTTGGCAATGCTGCCGTAACTCAAAAGCGTCAAGCCCAGCCTCCTGCGGTGCAGGGCCAGCAACAGATAGGCGAGTGCGTAGACCAGCGAGGCTACGCTTGCGCTGATTGCCGCCTGGCTGGCGGCCGCAGCATCGAAGGACAGGAACTGCGGAATGTTGGGCAGGGTAACCAGTATGGCCAGCAGGGTTACCGTATTTGCCAGGGCCAGCGGCCGCTTGGTGTGCTCCGGTACATTCGCTTCGATACCGACATGGACTGCAGCCGAAGCAATAGCTCTGGCGCGATTCACTAGCCTGTGCATGTCGCTTTGCTTTCGCCCTTGCCTCCAGGCGCAAGCAGAAAGCGCGCTCAGGACGGCCGGACTGGAGGCTCGCGACAGTGCGCTTCGAGTCATTCTGCGATTAGCCTGTCATAAAGTGAAACTTCGGCCTTCGCCGAGGCTGAATAATGCGGCTGGCGCCAGGATGCCCTTCGCCTGTCCTGACTAAAGGCTCCGCGCGTCATGGGAGCCATGATGTCTGCAATAGACTCCAAACAAAGCGAGCGCTTGACGCCATCGTTTCCAAGAATGAAGAAGCTTAAGATCGACGTGCTGCAACGTTCCTTCGAAGGCGAGTAATTCTTGAACAGCGCACTCGAGAAATACCAACGCGATGCCGCGCCCTACGATCGGCAAATGCACTGGCTTGGCTACGTCCAGTCTATGCAACGCTTCATTTACGATTGGGCCGCCCAGACGCCGGCGTCGGCAATGCGGCCGCGCATTCTGGATCTTGGCATTGGAACGGGACTGGCTTCGGCGGCGCTGCTCCGGGCTCTGCCGTCGGCGGAGATTACTGGAATCGACTTTTCCCAGAGCATGCTTTCCATTTGCGAGCGCCGACTGCCGGCGGCGCGCCTGCTACGCGGCGATTTTCACGATTGGTCTGCGCTTCGGACGCATCGCAGCGGACTTCCCTCCAGTCTGAGCGCCGAGGACTTTGACCTCATTGTAAGCGCCGGCGCTATTTTTGAATACGGCCACGCCAGGCGAATCATTCCCTTGATCCAGCGCAGTTTGCGCCCCGGCGGGCGGGTATTGCTGATAGGCATCCGGCGCAATTGGATCGGACGGCTGCAGTCGCGCCTCTGGCATTTTGCGGCGCTGAACAAAGATGCCGCACAGCAAGCAGTAAAACAGTTTCGCGCCGGCGGATTGGAATCCTCGCTGCTGACCATTGGTTGGCGCTATTTCCCCGCCAACCTTGTAAAGTTTGCCGTCAGCGCTTCTCGACCGCGCCAGTCTCTTCAATCGAGGCCGAAATCTTCCTAGCAGGCCGTCAGCGCCCTGGAAGCTCTCAGGAAAAGGCTGGCCAGCCTGAGCAGCGACTGTGGCAATCCTCAGTCAGATGACGGGGGCAGACGCCCGGACCCTGCTCCGGGCGACATTCCATGAACAAGCTGGACGGCGGATTTCGAATACTGGCATGGATGGTCTTTGGCGCAATCCTGATCAGTTGCATTCAATTTCTCTACTTCAGTTTGCAATGGCCGCTGGAGATCTGCCTGGATGCCGCATACTACCGCTTCATGGGATTGAGCATGGCCCATGGCCAGTGGCCCTACAGGGATTTTGAAAATATCTCTCCGCCGCTCATTCACTATATCAACTATCTGGGCGTATTGACTTTTGGCGAAGGATCCTTGGCCTTTCGCCTTCAGGATGCGTTTCTGGTTTTCTCGATCGCTGTCTTGAGCGCCGCCTATTTGCTTCGCTTTTCGCAACTCACAGCTTTCGTGGGATTTGCTTCGAGCTTCATCTTACCCGTGATCGCCACTCCGCTGGGCGCTTTTCAGCGCGAGCAGATCATGGCGCCCTTTTTTCTGGTCAGCCTGATTTTGATTGAGCATGCAATTCGCTTCCCGCACCGCGAGCGCGGCGCGTTCTTTCTGGCGATATTCTTGGCTGGCTGTACGGCATTCATCAAGCCGACGGGCGCGCTTTTTGCCCTGTTGCTGGGTCTTTATTTTCTGTGGCGTACGCGCCTCGACCTTCAACCGCTGTGGCGACGGATCCTTACGTTTGGCATGCTTGGCGCCGCCGCATGGATCGCCTGCGCAATTCTGCTGGCTGCGCCGCTGCTACTGCACGGCGCCCTCGACGATTTTCTTCTGCGTTGGTGGCCAGCGCTGAACGCCTGGCGCGATGCTACTGAATATGACAGCCCGCTGGCCGTACTGTCCCGCCTCTTCGCGCTGGCGCCGCGCTATGTCTTTCTGCCGCACAATGGCGGCGTTGCCAATGCTATTGATATCGGAAAAGTTACACTGTTTCAACTTCTATCGCTGGCAACCTTTGTTGCTCTAAGACGCCAGCGGGCGGCCTCTGCAGATGGACTTCTGGTTTTGCTGCTCTTCAGTTTCGTGCACTATGCTCTTCAGGGCAAGGGCTACAGCTACCATGCCTTCCCGATCTGGCACTCCTTTGCAATGATAACGGCCGTAGTGCTTGGAGATCTGGTTGCGAGCCTCAATCGCCTGCACGGGCCGCTGCGTGCGGCCGCGCTGACGTTGTTCCTGTTCTTCTGTTTGGGAAGCGCTTGGATCTACAAGTCTGCGCGCCGCGTGTACCGCGACACCGGTCTGGCTTCGGCCCAGGGCGCGCAGGTCTTCCGTTCTCGCCTCGATCAGCGCATTGCAAGCCTGCTGCGGCTGCACCCGCACATCAGCCGTGTCCAACCCCTTGAACAGAGGTACATTGTACTGACGGCAATGATGAAGTATAGTCTGAAGCTGGCCTCACGCTTCCCGATGGATCATCCTTTCTTCTCGACCGGAAGGAATTTCGACCGTTACCGAGCGGAACTGATGCAGCAGCTGGAGGCGCAGCCGCCGCAATTGATTGTGGTGGAGGAAGGAACATCCCTGGCACAGACCGCCATCCGCCCACGAAGATCAAAGTTTCCAGCGTTGGATCGGATGCTCAAGGAGCAATACGAGCTGACCGAGCAGTACCAAGAAATTAACGGCGTTTACTATTCTATTTACTTGCTGCGCGACCTATGAACCGCCGGCAAGCAGGGACAGGACATCCCGGCTCAAGCCTTCGACTGCTCTTGCCGAACCCTGAGCCCCCGCACGGACGCAGCCAGCGTCCGTCGGTGCTATCCGTACTTAGCTTGCTGACTTTTTCGTGGAAAGTCCGAAGGGCAGATACAGCGGGCAAACGCCAACCAGGCTGGTTGCCAGGAAAACGAGGGCCAGCACGCCCAGAATGATTGCCACAGTACCTGAAATCATATTCAGAAAGTACAGCACGCCAACCGTTACCGCCAGCAGCACGCGCACAATCCGATCAATGGTCCCCATATTTGCTTTCATGTTTCAATCCTCCCAAATAACTGCAGACTTCTGTCAGCGATAGAAATGCTGCACAAGCAGCACAATCCCGGAAACCAGGCCAACGCAAAAAACACATGCCAGAATAAGTCGCAAGACCTTTGACCCCGCACTCATCCCCGGCCCGCTTGAGTTTCTAGTTTCTGACATACAATTGTATGACGCCGCCAGCTTTGCCTGGTCCCGCAAAAAGTTCAAGAATTCCTTCCGTCCGCCGTGCCAGCTGGCGCGGAGGCCGCTCTGTTGCCCAAAGGCCAGATAACCTGTCCGAAAAAAGTTCGCGGGAAGTCCGGGCGATTCAGTAAGCCGATGGACTGCGGCGGTCGGTCAGGCAGATACAGTGTGCCAAATATCCAATCCCAGATGCTGAGTGAGATTGCAAAATTCACTCCCGAGTTGCGCGGCAAACTCCGGGCGTGGTGCCACAGGTGCATCTCGGAGTTGTTAAAAATGTATCGAAGCGGCCCCCACGGCAAACGCACATTGGCATGATTGAGGTGGCCAATCAAAAGCGAAACTGAATAGATCACAAACAGATCGCCAACGCTCCGCCCCAGTACAAGCATCAAGAATGTCTCAGGAATGCGATAGATAACGTTTTCCAGCCAGTGGTACCGAAGGTGAACAGCGAAACCCATGGTCTCGGCGCTATGATGGACCTCGTGCAGCCGCCATAGCCAGCCGACGCGGTGCAGAATGACGTGGACCATCCACTGGACAAAGTCGCGTAGCACAAAGACTATCAGCAATTGCAGGGCGGCAGGCAGGCTCTGCAGTGGGAGAGCTCCCTGCAGCGCTCTTCCCGGAGCGGAGCTGGCCAGGCTCTGGGCGAAAAGGAAACTGAGAACTGCAAAGCCCAAAAGCGGGAAAAGGAACATATTGAAAAACATGTAAAACACATCGAGCCAGAATCCGGGGTAGGCCAGCGGCTGCTCTTTGCGCCAGGGCCGCAGCCGCTCCAGCGCTGCGGCCGCCAGGGAAACGGCCAGCAACAGGTAGAAGAAATTTCCCCAGCCCGGATGCAGCAGCTGCCAGACGAAGGAGCGCCATTCCGCACTCAGCGCAGCGAGGCCATGTTGCAAAAACTCGTTCATTCCTCAACGCCCTTCGAGTCGCAAGGCCAGACTCGCGACGCCAATCCGCGTCCGGCAAACACAATACAGCGTATGGTATATAGGGCGCGGCGGCAAGGGCTTTTCGGCGGGCAGCACGGGAGGCGGGGGCAGCGTGGGCGCGGCCGGCATCGTAGCGCTGTTGACAGCAGGCGCGGCCGCGGCTTTCCTCGACGCCTCGTCCTGGCGACGGGACCCAGCCGGCCAGGCTGGAAGGCGGTGCAAGTCCATGGGTGCAGGAACCAAGGCCAGCGGACCTGATTTTACGGCCGGTATCGATGCAGCGAGCATTGCCGAGGGTGTTGTTGTCTCCGGTCAAGCCTACGGTGAACCGCTCATTCTGGTGCGCCGCGGAGCGCAGGTCCATGCCCTTCACGCCCATTGTAACCACTACTCCGGACCGCTGGCCGAAGGTCTGGTGGTTGGCGATCAGATTCGCTGTCCGCTACACCATGCACGCTTCCGACTGAGCGATGGCCAGGCGCTGGCGGCGCCGGCGCTTGGCCCGGTAGCGTGCTACCGCGTGGAGCAGATCGGCGATCGAATCTTTGTTCGCGAACGCCTGGCTGCGCCAGCAGCCTCCGCCCCGCCGCTCCAGCCAGCGTCCGTCTTGATCATTGGCGGCGGCGCCGCCGGCGATGCGGCAGCTGTAGAACTGCGGCGACGCGGCTATAGCGGACCATTGACCGTTCTGGAGGCCGGAGCGCTGCCGCCGGTCGATCGCACCAACCTCTCCAAAGACTACCTGGGAGGCGCGGCGCCGGAGGACTGGCTGTGGATTCGCCCCCGGCAGGACTATGATTCAATGAAGATTGAACTGTTGACCGGACGTCGCGTTGGACGCATCGACACTGCCGCCAAAAAGGCGTTCCTGGAAGATGGCAGCAGTCTGAGTTTTGATCGTCTGATACTGGCCACGGGCGCAAGCGCCCTTCGTCCGCCCATTGTCGGGGCCAATCATCCGCGAGTTTGCACTCTGCGCACGCTGAGCGATGCGAAGGCAATTCTAGCACAACTGAAACCGGAGCAGCAAGTTGTATTGCTGGGGGCAAGCTTCATTGCCCTGGAGGCCGCCGCTTCGTTGCGCGCCCACGGCATCTCTGCCACCGTAGTAGCCCCGGACGAAACGCCGCTGCAGCGCGTGCTGGGCAAAGACATCGGACGTCTGGTGCAGGGCCTTCACGAAGCGAAGGGCGTCCAATTCCGGCTGGGACGCAGCGCACGGGAGATCAGCGAGCAGAGCGTAATCCTGGATGATGGCAGCGAATTGCCGGCTTCGCTGGTAGTACTGGGCGTTGGCGTGAGGCCGAATCTGGCGCTGGCCGAAGAGAGCGGCTTGAAAGTGGAACGCGGCGTCGTGGTGGACGCCTCCATGCGCAGCAGCGCGCCTGGCATCTACGCGGTGGGCGATATCGCTCGCTACCCCGATGCATGGAGCGGCGAGCACATTCGCGTTGAACACTGGGTAGCGGCACAGCGGCAGGCGCAGATTGCCGTCCACGATATGCTTGGCATCGAACAACCAACGCGCTTCGCTCCCTTTTTCTGGAGTCATCACTACGATCTTTCCATACTTTACACCGGCCATGCCGAGAGCTGGGATGCCATCGAGTACTACGGAGATTTGCAAAAGCAAAATGCCCTCGCCGCTTATCGTTTGAATGGTCGCGTCATGGCCGTAGCCAGTCTCAATCGCGATCGAGAAAACCTGCAAATCGAGGCTGCCATGGAGGCCAACGATGATGCTGCGCTGGAGCAGGTGTTGGCCAGCGCCCGGTGAATGACCAGGGCTATGAGATGTTCGCCAACCGCCTGCGCAAAATGCGCAGACATCTTGGCAAATGGGCGCGGCGCCAGGGAATCGAGGCCTTTCGGCTCTACGATCGGGATATTCCACAATTTCCCTTCTTGATCGAATTGTACGGCGCAGATGCCGTGGTCTGGGAGTTTGAGAAACGCATTCCAGGCATTCCTGACCTCAGCGAGTGGCGAAGCCGTGCGCGGCGCTGCATCGTGGAAGCTTTGGAACTCGACGATTCGCACATCCAACACAAGCTGCGACGTCGCGGCAAACAGCAGTACGCACGCATTGATCAAAAGCAGGCGCTGCGAACGGTTCTGGAAGGCGGCCTGCGCTTCGAAGTAAATCTCAGCGATTATCTGGACACGGGGCTATTTCTGGATCATCGCCAGACGCGCGCTATGCTGCGAGAGGAAGCTTCCGGAAAAGATGTCCTGAATTTATTTGCCTATACCGGCGCTTTCAGCGTCTACGCCGGCGCCGGCGGCGCACGCTCGGTCATCAGCGTCGATCTCTCCTCCGCCTACCTGGAACGAGCGCGCCGCAACTGGTCCCTGAACCAGCTCCCGGCCGAGCGCGCCGATTTTCTGGAGATGGACATCCTGCAGGGACTGGAAAGCCTGGGGCGCGCCAGTTTTGACTTGATTGTCCTGGATCCGCCGACCTTCTCATCCTCCAAACGCATGCGCCGCGACTTCGATATTCAGCGCGACGCTGCCGGTCTGCTGCAACGTTGCGCCCTGCTGTTGCGTCGCGGCGGCGCGATCTATTTTTCAACAAACTTCCGACGATTCCGACTGCCGGCCGAACAGCTTGCGGACTGGTCGATACAGGATATCAGCGCTCGTACCATTCCGCCCGATTTTCGCGATCGACGCATCCACCACGCCTTTCGGCTGCAACGCAATCCCGCGTGATCAAATCAATCGCCGACCAGTTCGCGCTGTCTTCGCATATAGCGCTGCAGTCGATCGGCCGCAGCGCGCGCTGCCAGATCCAGGGGGTATCGGTTAGCCAGATCCTCAAAGGTTTGCATTGCCTGACGGTACTGGCCGCTGGCCAGAGCATTCAGCCCGGCCTCAAACTCGGCGCTGCCCGCCAGTTTGGCGTCACGCTCCGCCGCCGGCAGGCCTTCCAGCACTTCATGGATCTTGATCCAGGCGCTCTTGCCGCGCAGACGCGTCGAACCGAGAAAACGTGAAGCAAAAGGGACTCCGCCCTTTTTCGAGATCCAATCAATGACGTCCGCACTGACCAGCATTTGAACATGGTAGCGCTTGGTCAGTTGCTCCAGGCGTGCGGCGATATTGACCGCATCAGAAATTACTGTCCCATCCAGGCGCCGCTCCTCGCCAATGGCGCCCAGCATCAGCGATCCGTGGTGCACGCCGATGCCAAAGCGCAGGGGCGGCTGATTGTTTTCACGCCGTTCAACATTGAGCAGCGAAAGCTCAATCACCATTTGCGAGCCAGCGCGCAGCGCCGCTTCCGGGCCCCCGGGGAACAGCGCCATCAGCGCATCGCCAATGTATTTGTCGATGAAGCCGCCGTTCTCGCGAATGATTGGTCCCATGCGGCTCAGGTAATCGTTGAGAAAATGAAAGTTTTCTGCCGGACTCATCTGCTCCGAAATTGCCGTGAAGGAGCGGATGTCGCAGAACATGACCGTCATCTCCTTCATCACGGCGTCGCCCGGTTGCAGAGTAAGAACGCTCTCGTGGCCCAGTTCGCGCAGAAACTCGCGAGGAACAAAGCGTTCAAAGGCGCTGTTCAGGGCTTGCAGTCCCTGCGAGTAGGCGCGAATGTCGCTGACCATGTCATTGAAACCCTGCGCCAGCCGGCCCAGTTCATCGCGTGAATCATCTTCCAGTTGCACTGAAAAATCGCGCTTGCGCATGCGCTCCACGCCGTAGCCAAGCAGGCGCACCCGCCGCGAAAGCAGGCGCGAAAGGGCCAATGAAACCAGCAGCGACAGCAACAGACCGATAGCGGTGAGCCCGATGGCGACGTTGCGAACGTATCGCAGAAGGTTAGCCTCGCCACGAATGTCGTAGTCCAGACCCAGAACGGCAATCACCCGGCCATCGGCAGCCTTGATTGGCACCGCCGCCGACAGCCACGTCCCCCAGTTGTCGCTGTACCAGTCGTTCATAGCGCTGGCCTCGCCATGAAAGGCCCGTTTGAATTCCTCGCCGGGCGTATGCCAGGCCGTGGCGATCGGATCGCCCTGCTCGTCCTCTTCAATCGTTCCGTTGCCGTTGTTATCTACTTCCTGATAGTCCGCGTCGACGAGAAAGTAGGTATGCTCAAGCTGCGGACTTTCATGCATACGCCCCAGCAAATAGGCGTAGCGCACCAGCGGACGGTCATTCAGGTCCTCGGGCCTCTGCGGCAAAGAGCGCAGCGGCAGAACAGCATTGCGGCTGCCATCCTTGATGCGGCGCAGTCGCTGCACCAGGGTCTGGTAATCGGCGCCAGCCATGAGTTCCTCTGCATCCCTGCGTTGCAATGTCTCCTGCGTTCCCTCCGGATCCCTGCTGAGCGACTCCAGATCTGCAGCGCTGAGCGTAGCGCGACGACGATCAACTTCAGCATTGAGGCGTTCGATTGCATTGCGTTCTGATTCAGTAAATAGATAGGCCCCGGTACGACCGACGTCCTTGAGACGGGCCCCCATTTGCTCCAGCAGGGTTGCTCGAATACTGAAATAGTATATGGCGCCGCCGGAACCGGTCAGCGCCGCAGCCAGTGAGAAAACAGCAAACCCGGTCTTTTTTCCATAGGAGAGATGGCGGAACCAATCTGGAATCGAAAAGCGATTTTGACGCACCAGGATGGAATAGTACGGCGGCAATGGGGCGCATCATCTTTTCGCGTAAGAAAATTGTCCGAAAACTTCAAAATCCTCGCGGCGCTGATCGGCAGCCGCTTCGAAAAGCCTTGGCCGGAGAGGCCGCGCAGGCCTCGTTGACCGTATGCGACAGGCAAGCGGCGGCAGAAGTTGCATATTGAGTATTGTTTTCGTTGCGCTGGCGGCGGCGGGCGGCCGCTGCCAGCGATCGCCGGACGCCCCGCAGGAATTGGAGATTCGCAATGCACGCGTTCGGAGCGCCGCCGCCGGATTGAACAGCGCCGCCTATCTGCAAATAGAAAATCTGGGCGCTGGTCTGGAGCGATTGCTGGGCGCACAGTGCGCCGAGGCCAAGACTGCGGAACTACATCGAATCATTCTCGACGAGGGCCTGCATCAGATGCGCCCGCTATCGGCCATTGAGATTCCCCCAGGACAGAGCGTTGCGCTCACCCCCGGCGGAGACCACATTATGCTGATTGATCTGCATCGACCGCTGATCGGCGGACAGCAGGTCCAGTTGCAATTGCAGTTCGAGTCGCGAACTGCCATTTCCATTCCTGCTCGGGTTACGGACGATCCATGAAGCGCCAAACCTCGCCGAACCCGGGGCCTCGAGCCCTTATTCTGACCGCTCTGCTTTGCTCTCTGCTTTACAGCGGCTGTGGACCGCTGCTGCCCGATCTGGGTGCGGCGCCAGAGCTTGCCTTTGGCGCTGCTAGCAGCAGCTCTGGCGCGCCGCTGCGCATCCCCGATCCCGAGGCCACAGCGACCCTGGTCTATTTTGGTTACACCAGCTGCCCGGACTTCTGTCCGCAGACACTGAGCAAGATTCGTCGCGCCGTGAATAGCCTGGGTCGACGCGGCCGAGGCGTACGCACCATTCTGATCAGCGTCGATCCAGAGCGTGATTCGCCGGAGCTTCTAAGACGCTACCTCGAGGGCTTTGGGCTGCAGGCCGCCGGCGTTTCGCCTGAAACTGCCGCGCTGCGCGACGCGGCCCATGCATTTGCCGTAGATTTCCGACGCGTGGAGAGCCCGGAATCCGCGCTGCGCTACACGGTCGACCATAGCACGCGGCTCTTTGTGATCGACGCTCGGGGCCGCTTGCGCGCGCGCCTCAGCGCCGAAAGCAGCGCCGCAGACCTGGTCGAGTTGCTGGACCGGCTGCTGCCGGCCTTTTAGACAGGGTTGAAACCTGTCGGATCGGCCGCCAGCCTGGCCGAGGCAATGTGGTCTGCAAAGCGCAAGCCGCCTTGCAGACGCGGTCGGTGTGAAAAAGCCTGATCCGGCGCCAGAGCTGAATTACAATCGCTGTGCGTAGTATTCAACGATCAGCTGTTCTTCGACCTGAATCGGGATATCATCGCGCTGTGGCAACGACTCCATTTTTCCGGTCATGGCCGAAGGTTCGAGGCTCAAATAGCCCGGCAGACGCAGTGTGGGCGATTGCAGACAATTGCTGATTGCTTCAAGCTTGCGGCTCTTTTCACAAACCGAAATCACATCGCCCGGTCGCACGCGGTAGCTGGGAATATCAACGCGCTGGCCATTGACCTCAATGTGACCGTGACCGACCAGCTGACGCGCAGCGGGCATGGTGGGCGCAAAGCCCATGCGGAATACAACGCTGTCCAGACGCTGTTCCAGGAGACGCAGCAAGACCAGACCGGTCGGCTCATGGGAGTGGCGGGCTTCGGACATCAGGTTACGCAGTTGCCGTTCGCCGACGCCATAGTTGAAGCGCAGCTTCTGCTTCTCGTAGAGCTTCTTCTTGAATTCGCTGAATTTCTGGCGGCGGTTCTGGGCCCCCATTCCCGGCGGATAAGGACGCTTCTGGGTGGATTTGCGGGTAAGACCGATCAGCGGGACGCCAAAGCGACGAACGATGCGCAGGCGAGGACCGTTATAGTGAGCCATTGTCCGGCCAGGCTATGGCAAGCGGCTGTGCTGTAAAGAAATGTTCCGCTGCAGGGCCAGGGCCGGCCGTCCCGAAATTTGGCCGCAGCGGCGAAAGGACTTTCCAGGTCAGCCGCAGCTGACCGATGATGGAAACAACCATGGTTCAGGCTCCTCCAATGCCTTCAGCGGCCAGCGCCTGGCAGACAAACTGGTCCAGGCTGCCGGCTGGTATTCAGAACTCGCTTTCTGAATATGCACTGCAGCTCGCCGCGCTTCCGGGCCTGGATTACTTCCCGTCGCGGCTGTTGCGCCTTTGCCAGGAATGTCGGCTGATCTATGCCGCCCTTCAGCTGGACGCTGAAGTCTGCTTTGAATTTGGCAGGCTGCCCGAAGGTCTGCAGCGGGCTGGCGACGAGGGCGGTCCAGCCCCTGGCCTGCCCGGCCTGGTCTGGGTCGAACGCCAGCGCTGGCGCATGGACCAAAGCCTGCGCTTCAGCGGCTTGATTGCGTCCGAGGATCTGCCACAGTCCGAAGCGCAGATTGATCTGGAGTTGTTGCGCTTCGCCTCTGATTTTCTTTTTCACGACCCGTCGCGGCGCGATCCGCGCATGCTCGACCTTGCCGCCGGTTTTGAACTCAGCTGCCGCGCAATCATCGCCCACAGCCTGGAAAACGGCAAGCCTGTCACTCTGGCGCACTTTGAATTTCCGGGACTGGCACAGTACATGGAACTGGCCGGCGAGGCGCGCAGCCGTTCGCTGATGCAGGAGATCATCGACTCCATTCGCCAGAGGCTGAAGAAGGACGACTACCTGGTGCAACCCGGCCCTGGCGCCTATGTCACGCTGCTGCCCGGAGCTACCGTCGAACAGATCCACGATCGCTTCCAGACAATTTATTTCCACATCAAGAATCTGGTGCTGGACTACAGACTGCATCTGACCACTGTGGATCGACTTCCCATCGAACTGCACACGATCTGGAAGGAACTCCAACTCTAAGCGCCAGGAAAGCAGCGAATGAATCAGGCCAGCGGACCGCAGCTCTGGGCCGGCAGACAATCGGGCGAAGTAGCCTCGATCACCGTGCGCATGGGCGAATCGATTCAGCTGGATCGCCTGCTCTATCGCGAAGATATCCGCGCCTCCGTCGCCCACGCGCGGATGCTGCGACGCATCGGCCTGCTGGACGAGCGCGATCTGAACGCCATCGAGGGCGGGCTGCGCCAGGTGCGCGACGAACTGGCCGCCGCTGCTCTGCCGCTGCGCGCCGAACTGGAAGACATTCATACCCACGTAGAAACGCGGCTGGTGGAACTGATTGGCGAAGCAGGCAAGCGACTGCATACGGCGCGCTCGCGCAACGATCAGATTGCCGTGGATACGCATTTGTTTGTTCGCCGCCGCAGCGCCGAGCTTGGCGATCTTTTGCTGGAGCTCTTGCGCGCCCTGCAGCAGCAGGCCCGGGCGCAGATCGATGTTATCGTCCCTGGCTATACGCACTTGCAGGTGGCGCAGGCCGTTCGTCTGGCGCATCCCTTACTGGCGCATTTCTGGGCCTTCTATCGCAATCACCAGCGCTTCCAGCGCGCGGCCTGGCAGGCCGGTTTTCTGCCGCTGGGCGCCGGCGCACTGGCCGGCGTTAACTACGACAGCGATCGCGAGTTCCTGCGCGGCGAGCTTGGCTTTCACAGCATTTACCCGAACTCCATGGACGCCGTGGCCAGTCGCGACCACTTGCTGGACTTTCTCTATGCTTGTGCAGCGACGGCGACGCACGCTTCGCGCATCGCCGAGGAATTGATCCTCTGGAGTTCAGTAGAGTTTGGCTTCTGCACCCTGCCCGATGCTCTGACCACCGGCTCCAGCATCATGCCGCAGAAAAAGAATCCAGATCTGGCGGAACTGATCCGCGGAAAGAGCGGCCGCCTGCAGACCAACCTGCAAAACCTGCTGACCAATCTCAAGGCGTTGCCGCTCAGCTACAACCGCGACCTGCAGGAAGATCGTCATCCAATGCTTGATTCAGCCGAACAATGCGAACTGTGCTTGCTGGCGCTCACTGCCATGATCCAGGGAATCCGTTTTCATCCAGATCGAATGCGAGAATCGCTGGAGCGCGGCTTTGCAACGGCCACCGATATCGCGGATGCGCTGGTGGCGGAGAAGGGTCTGGCTTTTCGCGATGCGCATCATCTGGTTGGCCGACTGACGGCGCGCGCCCAGCAATTGCAGCTGGGATTGTCCGCCATGCCGCCCGAGGAACGAGCGGCGATCTCCCCGCACCTGGCGGCTGCCGATTTCTATGAACGGGCCTGTGATCTGGCGGCCAGCGCAGACAAGAAGCGCAGCTATGGCGGCGCTGCTCGATCTCGAATCATCGAGCAATTGGGCGAAGCCGAGACTGCAATCCGCGAGCTGGGCGCCTATCGCTGGGCGCGACCGGAGCTGGACCAATGGTAGATGCTACGCCTGGATCGCCCGTGATCGGACCGGAACTGGTTCGCGAGTACAATCGCATTCTGGGCGACCTGGTGAACCTGCTGACCGACGAGCAGCTGCCAATGCTGCTGGCAATGGTTGAACGCGCCAACGATGATTGCGCCGACTTGCGCCGCGATCTGAACGCCGAGCGGCTGCCAGCGCTATTCAGAATCAAGCGCTGGCGAGAAGCCTTGCGTTTGTTACGACTGAGTATGGCGCTGAAGTCGGAATTGGCTGCGGAATACGACCGCTTCGTGATCGCCTACCAGCAGCTGTCTGGCAAACAGAAGCCCGACGAGGACGAGCGCAAGTTGATCGAAGAAATTTCGGCGCTGATGTATCGCATCGACGAACTCTCTGGAGAACAGGATCGCTTTGCCTTGCGCTATATAGGCGAATTGAGCAAAGCTTTGAAAGCCGTCCATGGCATCATGCTGGAGCTCGATCCAGGGGCAATGGAAGAAACGATTCCGCCTGCGCAGCTGGCGCAACTGCAGCCCGAGCAGGAGCAGCTGATGAAGCTGACGCAGGAGCTGTTGCAGCAGGTTCGTATCATGACCGTTCTGATTCGGCTGCGCAAGCTGATCGCAAAGATGTAATCAATCAGCCCTCGTCGGTCAGCAAGTAGCGAGCGGCGGCGGAATCTGTATCGGCCAGTCGCTCCTCACAGCGACGATGCGAAAGAGGATCAGCTGCCAGACGCAGCGGCGGCAGGGGCAGGCGTTGCAGCAGGCCCGTCTCATCGGTCGCCAGCGCCCATCGCGCACCGCAAATCCTGTACAGCAGGCGATTTGCCGCCTGCAGGCGTCGTTCCAGGCGACGCTTGAGCTGCAGATTCAGGACGCACATTGAATTCAGCCAGACGCAATCATCCTGCTGCCTTGCCGGCGCCGGTCGCAATTCGCCCAATTCCTCCTGCAGTCGCTCGATGCAGGAGCGGATTGCCCGGGCGGCCGCCGCGCTGCACTCCGCTCGATCGCTGCGCTCCAGCAGCGGCAGAATCTGTACATCGAGGACAAGGCAGAGGGCGGAATCTGCAGGAAGTTCCGCGACGCCAACGCCCAGCGGGCCGCGCAGCTTGAACTCCTGCTCCCGCCGCTGCACCGCACGACGTAAGCGGGCCGCAATTTCCTCCAGTGAATCGCTCTTGCGCAGAAAGTCATCGAGTCCCAGGGCGAAACCCTCCTGCAGCGCTGCGCTCGAGGGACGACCGGTTAAGAGCAACGCGGGCAATGTGGCGCATCGAGCCGAACGCCGCAGACGCTGCAAGATATCGAAGCCGCTGCGGCCTGGCATGTCAAGGTCCAGCAACACCGCGAGGGCGCCGGATTGGCGGATCCGGGCAAAGGCAGCGCCCGGTCGGCTAAGCGGCAGGCTGCGAAAACCAAGCGCTTCCAGCGCTCTGCATAGCGAATCCAAAAATTCTGGATCATCATCTACCGCCGCCACCAGCGGCGGAAGAGACGCTGCCATCAATCAAGTCTCGCCCAGCAGCGCGGCGACGGTGCGCAGCGTCTTGATCCTGGCAAAACGCTTATCGTTTGCTTCAATCAGATTCCAGCGGGCGTGGGGTGCATCGGTGCGCGCCAGCATCTCTTCGATCGCCTCTTTGTACTGCGGCCACTTGTCGCGGTTACGCCAGTCCTCGTCGGTGATCTTCCAGCTCTTCAAGGGGCTTTCGGCGCGCGACTGAAAGCGACGCATCTGCTCGTCCTGTCCGATTTCCAGCCAGAACTTTCCAACGCGCATCCCGGCGTTGGCCCAGGAGCGCTCCAGATCGTTGATCTCGCGATAGGCCCGTCGCCATTCCTCTTCCTTTGCAAATCCCTCGACGCGCTCCACCAGCACGCGCCCGTACCAGCTGCGATCAAAGATAACCAGGCGGCCGCTTTCCGGAAGTCGCGCACAGAATCGCCAGAGATAGTGGCGCGCGCGCTCATGCGGTTCAGGCGCCGCCGTAGTGATCACCGAATAGTGTTCCGGCGCCAGTCCGGCAGTCAGGCGGCGAATGACGCCGCCCTTGCCGGCCGCATCTTTGCCCTCGAACACAAGAATCGCGTAGCGCTTCTTACGAATCAAACGCGCCACAAGCTTCTGCAGCTCCGCGCGCAAATCACGCAGCTGATTCTCGTAGGAGTCTGGCGAAAGCGCAAGGCTCAGATCCAGCGCATCCAGCCGGCCGTTCATCCCTCTTCTCCTGCAACCAGCTTACGACTGAACTCGCGCATACGCCGCATGGCCTCGTCAAAATCCGCCGTTGCCTGACGCGAATCGATTTTCAGGCGCTCCTCCATACGGCGCACCAGATAGTCCAGGATCGAATAAGATACGGCCCGATCGTTTACGCCCGGCGGTTCATACCAGGGCGCTTCATAGGTGTTGGCAGCCAGTAAGAGCGGGCGCAACGCTGCCTGATAGCGCGCCAGATCGCCCATTTCTTTTTTCCAGCTCCGGCGCAGTTCTCTTTTTAACTCGCCTTCCAGCTTGAGATCTTTCAACTCGCTGCGAACCGTTTCTCCGCGCGGCGTGCAGAAGATCTTAATCGTGGCAACGCCATTGTGCGCCAAACTTCTTTCGAAGTCCTGGATTTCTTCGCAAAGCGACTGCAGCCGCTGATCGGAGGGCGGCCTGGACGACATCGTCCAGAGCGCCAGCTTGTGGTAGTAGGCGCCATGCAGAATCAAGAGGTCGCCCGCCGCCGGCAGCTCCTGCCAGTACTCTTGTAAGAATGGACGACGTCGCGTGGGCAAGGGCGCCGCCTTGATGTTCAGGCAGCGAAAGCGGCGCGGATCCAGAATCTGGGTGAGTCGCGTGAGCGCCCCGTAGATCGCCCCCAGGCCGGCCCCCTCGAAAACCAGGACGGTGGCAAGCTTCTGATCCGTGGCTTCGCGAAAAAGCAATGCCGCCCGGTCGCGCAGGTCCAGTTCGCCGGCTTTGTCCTCAGCGCCCATCAGCGTGGCCCGCCTTGCGCTTCTTGTGTCTCTGTCCCATCATCGTAGCGGGCGGCATTGCGTTCATCGGCGTCCGCATTCGAAGCGGATGACGGAGCTGCCATACTTTCGAAGCGACCGTTGTCATCCGCCCGCCCTGACTCGAAGTTTGGATCGGCGCCGCCAGATGATTCGCCGGATTCATACTCATCGGGCCGGCTGGATTCTTCCAGTTCTGGGTCCTCATCGAGCGCCGCTGCGGCCGAACGTTCGCCGCGTCCTCGGCCGCGACCGCGGCGACCGCGCCCATCGCGGCTATCCCGGCCGTCGCGACTGTCCCGGCCGTCGCGCGATCGATCCCGCGGCCGATCGCCGCCGCCTTCCGGGCGAACGCGTTGCGAGCGGCGGCCTGGAAAGAGAGTGACCAGCTTGTGGCTTTCCGGCGGACGCATGCGCGGGCCAATTTCCCAGAACATCGATTTCTGAATGCTCTCCTCATCTCCGGCCGCAAGGGCATAGATCTTAAAAAGCATAAACGATTCGTAGAAGAATATCTTATCGCGAAAGAGCTCCGGATTGAAGCGACGACGACGGCCGCCGCGACCGGCATCTTTTTGCCAGAACCGAGGCTGGCTCATGAAGATTTGCAACAGCCGATCCTGGTCTTTGCCTGCAATTTGCAGGCGTTTGCACAGCGGCTGAATGCCCGCTTTGACATAGTCGATGATGTTGCCGCGCACCGCATTGTGAAAAACGTCCTTCACCAGATCGGCCATCAACAGCGCCAGGTAGAGCGTCGTCGTCAGGTCCTCTCGCTCGGTGAGCATACGGTCGGCGACGTGCAGACGATCGCCGATGCTGGAATCAACAAAAGGCCGCCCGCGCGATAGATCGGAGGCGGCCCATGCCTCAGGCATCAGCGTCTTCAACAGGCCGGTGTCGGCGAAGGCCCCGAAAATTTGCGTCGCCTTTCCAGTGCGAAAGATCTTGTTGTACTCTTCCAACAGGCGCGCCGTGCTGGCCTTCAAAATTTCACTGCGGTTACGCTTGATGGACTTCTGCAGCGATTGCGTCATGTCAAAGCCAAGCAGCGCGCAAAATTTAGCCGCGCGCAGCATGCGCACCGGATCTTCTTTAAAGGAGATGTCGGCATCGCCTATGACTTCGATGTGGCCTTCTTTGATATCTTCGTAGCCGCCTACGTAATCAATGATGCTCTCGTTGCGCGGATCAAAGAATAGAGCGTTGATGGAAAAGTCGCGGCGCGCTGCATCTTCGCGAGGCGAACCAAACTGATTGTCCCGTTTCAGCATGTAGTCGTCAGGCTCTTCTGACTCGAAGCGATGCTGCGGCAGGCTACGAAACGTGGACACCTCTATGATTTTTCCGCCTTGAAAGACGACATGAACAATCTTGAAGCGGCGGCCAATGGAACGACTGTTGGTAAATGCTTTGCGAACCTGCGCCGGCGTCGCTGAGGTAACTACATCAAAATCCTTGGGCCGTCGGCCCAGGATCATATCGCGCACACAGCCGCCTACCAGATAGGAGCGATAGCCGTGTCGATTCAGTCGATTGATGACCTTGAGAGCGTCCTGATCCATTTGCTCCCGACGGAGTTCATGGAATTCCCGGTATATCCGCTTTCCTTCTGGATAACGCAGAATGTCTTCAACGTCGGCGGGGCGGGATCGAAAAAAGCGGAGGATCTTGCGAAGCATTTTGTCTGCAGACGAGACGGTCCGCGCCGCAAGGGCAGGAAGCAAGCGAAAAACCCCGTACTATTTTGCCTTGTCAGGAGCCGCCGGCGGGTCCAGATGCACAGGTGAGGCTGAGCGAAAGGCTACGTTTCCGCACGCAACTGCTGCGCCGTCGGCTGGGGGAGCGCCGCCGCCGCGGCTGGAACGGCGTCTCCATCCTGATTCTGCGCGGCGAATCGGCCGAGGCCCCGCTGACGCTGCGCATCAACTACTACGCCTTAGCCTTCGCCGGGGCCCTGGCGCTGGTAGCGCCGGCGGCGGCCATTGCAACCATCGTCGAACGCCGCGTGGCCCAATCGGAGCGCATTCGGGTGGCTGAATCGCGACGCTCCTTGCTCAATCTGATGAGCAGTTTGACGCGCGAAAAAGAGCGAATGATTGAGCGCGCCGGCGAACAGAGCGCCGAAATCCGCGGGATTTCCTACGCCGAGACTGATGAGGGCGAGGCGGTCAATTTCCCGCGCCCCAGCGCCCCCGACGACGGCGCCCCGGCGGCGGACCGCCTGAGCTATGACCTGGCCATTTCACGGCGCATGAACCTGCTGGCGGGGGTCACGCTTCGCGATCAGGCCTACAGTGCGCTGGAACTGGTCTGGCACCGCATGACTCTACACCACATCATGCCCCGCGGACGTCCGCTGCCGGCGGGCGCCGGTTCCATTACTTCGGAATTTGGCTCGCGGCCCAATCCATTCCAGAAAAGCGAAAGCGGTCCGCGCGAAGCGCATTCCGGCGTGGACTTTGCTTCCGCCGCCGGCACTCCCATTGCGGCTACCGCGCCGGGCATTGTCATTCGCTCTATCGAGGAAGGCGGCGGCTATGGCAAACACATCCGCATCCACCACGGACTTGGCTATACCACTCTCTATGCGCATTGCAATGAACTGTTTGTCAAGCAAGGCGAATACGTTCGACGCGGTCAGATCATCGCCACCCTCGGTCGCACTGGCCGTACGACGGGCAACCATGTGCACTACGAAGTGGAACTTGGCGCCGATCCACAAATCGATCCGATGGAATATATCCAGTTGCGCTGAACCGGGCGCCGCAACGGCGCGCCTGTAAGGGACTCGATCGATGAGGCAGGCTACGGTACTTGGCAGTGGCAATGCGTTTAACTCCGGTGGACGCGCCCATGCCGCCTACTTGCTGGATAGTTCGGGCGGCGAACGTCTGCTCCTTGATTGCGGCGCCACAACACAGTTGCGTCTGCAGCAGATGAATGTCGATAGCCTGAGCATCGATGCCATAGCTCTGACCCATTTCCATGGCGATCATTTTGGCGGCCTGCCCTTTCTGCTGCTGGACATGGATATCCTCCGCCAGCGACAGGCGCCGCTGACCATTCTGGGACCGCAAGGCGTGCAGGCGGCGGTACAGAGCCTCTTGCAAGTATGCTACCCCGGTTACTGGCCGGGCTTCGATCTGCGCTTCGTTGAAACAGTCAGCGGCGAAGAAAGACAGATTGGCGAGTTCTTCATCCTGGCGCTGCGTATGGATCACCAGCCGGAAAGTCTCGGTTATCGCATCACCGGACCGGCCGGGCGCAGCGTAGCCTTTTCGGGGGACGCACGCTTGAATGAAAGCCTGCAGCAATTGGTGCGCGATGTCGACCTGGCGCTGGTCGAGCTTACTATGGAAACGCAAACTACTCCCCCGGTGGCGCACATCGCCCTCGATGAAATCCTGGGCCAGCGCTTCCCGCTCTCCTGCCGCCGCCTGGTCTATACGCATATCCACGACACGCTGGCCGAAGCCGTGGTCCGCCTGGGCCTGGGCGAGGCGGCCAGCGACGGCGCCCGCTATAGCCTGGAATAAAGCGGCGCCGGGCCGCGCGCTATTTATCCGCGAGATGCGCCATCGCCTCATCCAGATTCAGAATCACATTAAAGTACTCGACGTAGCCCAGCGTAGTAATGTAGTTTAAAATGGAACTGGGAATCTGAGCGCTTACCAGGCGAATGCCCTGAGCGCGCAGATTGCGAACGATTTCTACAAGCGCGTTAAAGCCGACGTTGTTGATGTAGTCCACATTCTTGAAAATCAAAATGGCCTTCTTGCGCAAGACATTCTTGGCCAGTAAGTTGCCAATGTCTTCAATCAGACGTTGCTTGATGCGCTCATCCAGCGCTCGGTGAAAGGTCAAAAGCGAAACCGACTCGCCCGATCCGCCAAGCTCGTGGTAGAGCGCCTTCATTACCCGCGTGCCGTCCAATGCCCGCACTTCGCGCAGTCGTTCGATTGCGGCGCCAATTGCCTTTACCAGCGCCTCGGGATCCACCGGCTTGGGAATGAAATCAAAGGCCTCTTCATGGAGCGCCTGAACCGCAATACGCACATCAGACTCGCCGCTGACCATCAAGACTGGAATCAGTTTGTCGCGCGCTTTGACTTCGCGCAAAAGATCAATGCCATTCTTGCGCGGCATGTTGTAGTCCGTGATCACGGCATCCGGCGCTTCATGCTCGAATAGTTCGAGAGCGTCATCGACGCTGGTGGCGGCGGAAACCTGAAAGCCCTTGCGATTCAAGTAGACGCTGAGTTCGCCGCAGACCACAGGCTCGTCATCCACCAGCAGGATTTTTGGCTTAGACATTATAGTTTCCCTCATTTCAAACTGCGCGCTCGCGTCGCCACAGGGAAGGTTCGCCGCGCAGCGCACGATCTGCGGCCGAAAGCAAGCCCTTCAAATGGAGCGGCTTTTCCAGATAATCGTAGGCGCTGTCTTTCAGCGCTTGCGCCCAGACCTCCAGATCGGCATTGCCGCTCATCATGATAACCGGAAGGTCCGGCTTCAGCCTGTGGATTTGCTGCAACAGCTCCAGACCGGTCATACGCGGCATGGCATAGTCGGTCAAAACTAGCCGCGGCGGATTCTGCTGGATGACCTGCAGAGCCTCGCGACCACCGCGGACGGCGCTGCAATGAAGACCCTTGGTTTCCAAATAGAGCGCAAGCTCCTCGGTTACTTCGACTTCGTCGTCGACCAGCAAAATGTCGAGAACATCAGAATCTTTCACGAGAATACTCCTGCCCGACCAGCTTCGCGGGCCGCCAGCGCTGGCAGCGAGATCCGAAAGACGGTCCAGTGATCATCGCTTTCCACCGTCAATTCGCCGCCATGCGATTGGATCAAGTTAAAACTAATTGAGAGCCCCAGCCCCGTGCCCTTGCCCGCCTCTTTAGTGGTAAAGAATGGTTCAAAGATTCGCGGCAAAACCGAAGCCGGAATGGCCGGGCCGTTGTTGGCTACCGAGGTAATTATGCGCTCGCCAGACGTCTCCGATTTCAGAATCAGTCTTGGCTCTGTTTCCGAGTCGCTGCGCAGCTCCAGAGCGTGCAGAGCGTTTACAATCAGATTGATGTAGACCTGTTCAAAGTTGATTGCGTCAGCCAGAACAAGCGGCAATCCATCGGAAAGCTGCAAATCCACTTCGACGCCGGCGTTCTTCAGCTTCTGCTCCAGAAACTCCAGCGCGCTCCGAATCGGCTGGTTGGGATCGATGTTGACCCGCGATTGACCGCTTTTGCGGCCAAAGGTACGCATGTGCGATACAAAGCGGCTCATGCGATCGACCATATCCTGAATTCGATCCAATCGAGCGGCGATGAATTCGCGGTCCAGATCCTCGGCCGCCAGAGCATCGCGCACCATGGTGCTGGAAATCCGAATCGCATTCAAAGGTTGATTGAGCTCGTGGGCCACGCCGGTTGCCATTTCTCCGAGCGTCGCCAGCTTGGCCGACTGGTTCAGCTGCAGCGTCAGTTCCATGCGCTCCGTAACATCTTGAATTGTACCGGCCAGGCGCTGCCGACCGCCATCTTCTGAAACAACAACGCCGCGCATTTGCAGCCATTGATCGGGACGGTTCTCACGCACTACCCGGCATTCAAGAATGAAGGGAACAAGATGGTTGACCAATTCACGATACGCGCTCTCTACTTGCTCTCGACCCTCGGCATCCAGCAGCTCTAACAGTCCGTCGATGCCGCAGGCGCTATCGGCCGTTTGCAGCCCAAGCAGTTGCAGCGCCTCGGCCGTCCAGATGTGCCGGTCATCGGTCGAATCGATTTCCCAGCCGCTGATCCGCGCCAGTTCTTGCGTTTCATGCAGCTGGCGATCGCGTTCACGAAGCGCACGTTCCGCTGCGCGCCGATCGGAGATGTCACGGATGGCGCTGGCTACCAACATGGTTTCGCCGCTACGAATCGGACTCAAACTGACTTCCACTGGAAACTTGCGACCATCGCTCTTGCGACCGTAGAGTTCTACCGCCGCAGCGGCCTGCCCCTCTGCGTTTTGTGAAAAGTGGATCAAGAGCCGCTGGCGGTAGGCTTCGCGTTCTTCGTCGGGCAGCAGCATATCCATTGGCTGCCCCAGAAGCTCCTCGCGGCGGCAGCCAAAGAGTCTTTCAGCCTGCGAATTGACGATCTCGATCACGCCGCGCTGATCTACAATGACCATTGCGTCCGGCGCGGATTCCAGCAGGTCGCGAAAGAGGCGCTCTTGTTTTTGATTTTCGCGTTCGGCCTGGCGCAGATCCGTGAGGTTCAAGCCAATGGCCATGCAGCCAGGGTCGCCGCCGCGCTTCAAGGGCGGAAGAGCGGTCCAGGCGATGATCCGTTCTGTACCATCTCGATGTCGTGCCGCCAGCTCTTTGCTTTGCGGCCGCGCGGCGCCAGCGTCCTCCAGTTGTACCTTCAGCCGTCCCAGCAGCGCCTCGCCGCGCATCAGGTCGCTCCAGGCCTTTCCCAGACACTCCTCCGGATGATAGCCAAGCATCGATTCGACAGCGCCATTGATAAAGAGGATATGGCCCATTGCATCAAGTTCGACGATCAACAGCGGCGAGGATTGTACCACGTGTGTCGTGAATTCCTTCTCCGCCTGCAAGGCTGTCTGAGTGGTTTCCAGAGCATGCACTTTATCGTTGAGCTGAGCGGTTCGTTCCTGTACCAGCTCTTCGAGTCGCTCGTTCATAACTTGCAATTCGTCGCTGGCGCGCGCCAGTTCGCTGTTGCGCAGCTGTGCGGCTTCGTAGGTGGAAAGCAGCAAGTCCAGAATTTGCTGTCGTTCCGCGGTAATGAAGTGTCGACGGTTGCCAAAGATCAGCTCTACGCCGAGCTGCATTTTGCCGCCCTGGCGGAGTTCCAGACTGGCCATCAATTGTCGAATCCGGGAAACCAGATATTGCACATTGTATGGCTTCGTTAAGAAATTGTCCGCGCCGCACTCCAGGGCATGAATGATGTCCTGTGTATCGTTCAAGGAAGTGAGCAGCATGACCGGCGTCTGCGACCATTCCGCTTCTGCTTTGATGCGCGAGCAGAGCTCAAATCCGGTCATGCCAGGCATGACGATGTCGGTAATGACCAGATCGGGATGAAACAAGGGCAGCGCCGTCAGAGCGGAGGGGCCATCGCCAGCCAGTTCAATCTCAAAGCCCGCAGACTCCAGAAGCGCGCGCAATGCCGCGGCCTGCGTGGAACTGTCTTCTACAATGAGGATTCGTCCGGCGACGCTGCGCTCGCGCCCTTCGAAGCCCGATGTCTGATTATGCGGCCAGACGACTCGTGCATCATTCTGAATTGAGCTCATCGAGAGCCTCCCTGAGCCGCCAGCGACGCCAGCAGCTCTCCAGTATCCGTTGGCGAGAGCAGAAATTCGGCGGCATCCATGTGCTGCGCGGCGCCTGGCATGCCGTGGAGAATGCAAGACTCTTCTGATTGGGCGATGGACAATCCGCCAGCGCGCCGGATATCCAGCAATTCTGCGGCGCCATCTTCGCCCATTCCGGAAAGCAAAACGCCGCCGCTCGCAGCGCCAAAGGTCGTGGCCAGACCTCGAAAGAGGTAAGAGACGGAGGGACGAGCGTGGTGCTCGGGCGCGGCTTGAGAAAGCTCAATGCTCTGGTCCGCATGAAAGCCGATGTGCCAGTTCTCTGGCGGGAAATAGACGACGCCGACATCCAGGCGCTCTTTGTCTTTTGCCTCGCGCACCTCAAGGCGCGTTGCGGAAGCAAGCCAGTCGATCAAACCTTGCTGGAAGCCAGCGGATATATGTTGGACCACAACAATTGAATAGGCTGCTTCGGCCGGAATCGCGCCCAGAATCGTGCGCAGCGGCATAGGAGCTCCAGTTGAACCGCCGATGCCCAGGACGCGAATACGATGCGAAGAGCGGTGCGGCGTCGTTGCGCCGGCTGCAAGCGCTGGCCGGCGCCGAACGACCGGAACTTCGCTCAGCAATCTGGCCAGGCGTCGAATCTCGCCGGCCGATGACTGAAATGTTGGATCGCCCGGCCCCTGGGGGCGCTGTAGAAAAGCCAGTGCGCCGGCCTCCAGAGCGCCAAGGCCGTGGCGGGCGTCCTTTGCGGTAGTGGTGGCGCTGACCATCAAGATTGGCGTAGGACGCTCTTGCATCAGGCGACGCGTCGTCTCGCGACCATCCATCTCTGGCATATGCAGATCCATAGTCACCAGATCTGGCTGTATCCTTTCAATGGCAGCCAGCGCCTCGGCGCCGCTGGCCGCCGCGCCCGCAACCTCGAAGTCAGGATCGCTGGAAAATATTAGCTCCAGCAAGGCGCGCGCCGTCGCCGAATCATCGACAATCATAACTTTAGTCTTTCGATTCATACGCTGACCACATTGCGAATTGCGCCCAGCAGTTCGGCCTGGTCGAAGCTGAGCTTGGAAACATAGGCATTGGCGCCGGCCTGCATTCCGCGGCGGCGATCTTCCGGCGAGGCCCTGGAAGTTACCAGGATTACCGGAATTTTATCCCATTCTGGTCTCCGACGAATGTACTCTGTCAGCAAAATGCCGTCCATTTCCGGCATCTCCACATCCGAAACTACCAGCTCGAATTGCTCCGCCTCCAGCGCCGCCGTCGCCTCGCGTCCATTGACAGCGGCAGTGACCTGATAGCCCGCATCCTCCAGGATGCCCAGCAGCAGAGCCCGCGAGGTTACGGAATCTTCTACCAGCAGAATGCGAGCGGCCGCCCGCGAGGCTGCGGCGCGCGCGGCGCAGGGGCGCATGGCGGCGTCCGCAATTAGTTGAGGAATATGCAGGACCGGGGCCAGTGTTCCATCGCCACAATCGGCGACGCCGCTGATACAATGAACATCTGGCGCCAGACTGCCAAGGCCGTGTAGCAATATCTCGCGTTCGTCAAGCAGCGCATCAACAAGTAAAGCGGCCATGCTTCCATGACTGCTCACGATCACGGCAATGTGCCCATCAGACTCGGCCGCCGACGCCACGCCAAGCGCTGCGCCAAGCTCGCAGGCCGGAATTGCGGCCCCCTGCCAGAGCAAACTGGCGCCCTGGCCAGCATCCGCCAACTGCGTGCGGTCCAGCTTCTGAACACGAAGGACGGCGGTGGCCGGAATGCAAAATCGCTCCAGTCCCACGCCCACCACGATAGCGCGGAAGGCGGACATCCGCGACGGCAGTCGCAGCACGAACTCCGCTCCTTTGCCTGGCTGTGAGTGAATCTGGATGTTGCCGCCGAGCCGATCAACAGCGTCGCGAACGATGGACATGCCCACGCCGCGCCCCGAAACCTCATCGACATTCTGACGCGTACTGAGACCAGGATGAAAGATCAAGTTGAAAGACCGCGCTTCATCAAGCAGCTCCGCCTCCGACTGCTCGATGATTCCCATGGCGACGGCTCGTCGTCGCAAAGCTGGAGCGTCCAGCCCGCGACCATCATCAGCTACGGAGATCAACAGCCGCGCACCCGGTTCGAGCGCCAGCCGCAGAGCGATTTGCAGGGCCTCGCCTTTTCCGGCGGCCAGGCGTTCGGCCAGCGTTTCTACGCCATGAGCAATAGCATTGCGCAGGAGGTGCAACAGCGGAGTTCGCATTTCCTCGAGGATCATGCGGTCTGCTTCGATGTCGCCGCCAGCGACGCTGACCTGCACCTTACATCCTTGCTCCCGCGCCAGGCTCTCGATGCTCAAACGCAATAGCTCCAGCCAATCGTGGGCGGGAAGCACCAGCAGCGCTCTGGCGCTCTCGCGAAAGGCAGCGCCGTGCGATCGCATCCCTTTGCTCAATTCGACCAGCTGCCGATCGATGAGGCGTAACAACTGTCGCGCCTGCAACTGCCATGGAAGCGCCTGCCCAACGGACGGAGTCGCCGCCAGCGCAGCATGCTCTCGCACCTCCACGGCGGCTGCCGCCTTTGTTTCCACCCTCCGCAACAATTGGCGCAATTCTTCCAGCGAAGTGCGCGGGCTGGCCATGGCCTCGCCGCCCACGATCCACTCATCCGCTCGTCGCAGCAGATTGTGCACCCGTTCCACAGGGATGCGCATGGCCGACTCCAGCGCAGGCGCGATGACCGGCGGCCCAGGATTCGCAGCTGGCGCGATGGAACGCTCTGGTTCAGCAGCAGGACGATCGCCTGATTCGCCGCTTCCGACAACATCCAGACGACGCAGCAACTGTGCATACGCGCCGCTATCGATTGCTTCCCCCTTGGTTGCGCGAAGCAGCGCGTCCTTGATGGCCTGACATCCTTCCAGCGCAAGCTCGGCCGCTTCCGGGGTGCAACTACGCTCCTCGTTGCGATACAACGAAAGCTGCGATTCCAATCCCTGGCAGATTCGTTCTATGGCGCGAACTCCGGCGGAGCGCGCCGCTCCCTTGATGCTGTGCGCTTCGAGATAGGCCGACTGCAGCGCGGCGCGAGCCAGCGGATTCTGGCGCAACTCGAACAAAGCCGATTCCAGGCGAGCGACGCGCTCCTGCGCCTCCTCCTGGAAGATCAGCGACAAGCGCTGTTGTAGTTCTTCCAGGTTGCTCATGACCCGGCCACAACCCTGAATCGACCGAGGCTTTGCCGCAGACGCAGCGACAAATCCTGCAAGCCCCTGGCTGATTTCTCGGCGCTGGCGGCGCCCGAGGCCTGCTGCGCTGCGGCAACGCGAATGCTATCCATGGCGATCGCAACCTGACCGACAGCGATCGATTGCTGCTGACTGGCCGCGGCAATCTGCAGCGCGGCGTCCGCCGAAAGTGCAAAGCTATCGGTCAAATCGCGTATCGCCTGACCGGCGGAACGCGTCTGAACCATTCCGGCCTCGGCGGCTTTAGCGCTCTGCTCGGTGGCCATTACCGCGCTGCTGATCGATTGTTGAATTTCGGACAGGATCGTCCGAACCTGCGCAGCGGCGCTTTTTGACTCGCTGGCAAGCGACTTGACTTCGCCGGCGACTACCGAAAATCCAAGGCCGTGTTCGCCGGCGCGCGATGCTTCTATCGCAGCATTTACGGCAAGCAGGTTGGACTGCTCTGCAAGATCATTGACGACGGCCATGATCTCGCCAATGGCCCGACTACGTTCGGAGAGCTGAACAATGGTCTCGGCCATCGATCGCATTTGTTCTTGCAAATGACCCATTCCGGCGATGCTTTTCTCCACAGCCTCGCGACCGGCGGCGGCGACGCCCGCCGAAGACTGGGCTCGCTCCGACACGGCGACTGCTTTTTCGCTGGAAAGTTGCGCCGTCTTCCTGACCTCTTCGACGGTTGCTGTGGTCTGAGTAATTGCCGTCGCCGATTGCGCCGAAGAGGCGGCAAGATCAGCAGCCCCTGAAAAGATTCCATCCGAAGCCTGCGCCATACTGTCGGCGGCTGCCGTGGTTTCCGCCGAGTAATGGCGCAAACTATCAGCCATCGACTTCAGCGCAGCAAGCAGGTCGCCAAACTCATCGCGTCGCTCGTCCAGGCGGATGTCCGCACTCAAATCCCCGGAGGCAATTTTTCGGGAAAGAACGACCGCCGTGTTGAGCGGCTGCAGCAAGGTTGACGACGCAAACAATGTAAGGCCGATGGAAGCGGCCAATCCGAGACCCATGATCAAGCTAACATAGGCAATGACGTCCGAAGCCAGCGCACGAGATTCTTCCAGTCGCGCGCTCATCACCCCTTGCATCGTTTCGGTTAACACAGAGCAGCGCTCTGTAATTCGATTGTTCTGACGAAATAGTTCGCCATGAATCAAGCGCTCAGCCGCCGTATAGTTTCCGCTTCGAAGCAAAGGAAAAAGCTTCACTTCATAGTCTTGATCCAGTTCAGTCCAAGCTTGCACCAGTCTTTGAACATCATCCCGCCATTCCCGACTTTGGCGATCAGCAAGCAGTCGCAGCTGGGTTCTCGCAGCTTTTCTGCTTTCCGCGATCGCCACTAGAGTCTCAGACTCCCCCCGACGATCAACTTCTGCACCGGACAACTGATGAACGTCGGCGCGAATTCGATTCTGCTCAGTCCTGAAGCGTTGAAGAGCAACCGTTTCATCCGAGAGTCGCTTGTCTCGCGCCTCTACGTCGATTAAGCGCTGGATGTTCCAGAGCGAAAGGCCGCCGACCAGCGCCAACGGCAGGGTCTGGGCCGCAAGCAAAGCCAGAAACTTGGTGCGAATTTTCCAATGTGAATAGTGCATTTAGTTTTTCTCCTGGGCAGCCGCCAGCTGAAGCAGTTCGGCGGCATCGAGAATGATCCGACCATCGGATAGCATGCCCGACACGGCCGACGAATGCTGCAGGGCGGATTCGGCTGTCACACGAACCATGTCGACGCTGGACACTGTGGCGACGTTGACGTCGCTTTCGATTTCAATGCAGGCTGAGCGATTCGATAGCGCCAGCCGCAGGGCGAGAAAACGCGAGGGAAGAGGCGCTGCGGATGCAGTGCGCCCGAGAAATGCGGCAAGGTCGATCACATAGAGCGTCTCACCGCCGACGCGAACCAGGCCGCGCAACCGCGCCGGCGTATTTGGCAGTCGTATCGCTCGATTCACATAAGCAACGCCGGCCGCCGCCAGAGCGTCGACGGCAAAGCGCTGTCCACAGCTGCTGAATTGCAGCAAGACTTGATTCGACTCAGAACTGGAAGAACTTTGCCTGGGACGGGCCAGTAGCGCGGCGCGCTCCCTTAGGACATTCGCCTCGCGCAGCTCGTCTACTTGCTGCGCCGGCTTAGCCTCATTTGCAATCAAGCTCATGATGCTCCGCCCGGCATGCGGCGCGAAGCGGTCGCCTGGCGGGCGCCATCATGCATTGGATCGAGATAGAGAGCGGCGCGAAATGCAGCCAGAGCCTCGCGCTTTCGATGCAAAAGAGTAAGCAATAGTCCGCGCACGTAGTGCAGTTCGGCAAGTTCGGGTTCTTCGATCAGGCGCTCGTCTACTATGGCTATAGCAACTTCGGGCGAATCCTCTCGCAGCATCGCCTCCAGCTGTTTCATCCAGCTGGCCTGTTGCTGCTCCGTCGCGCTGAAATCCGCAACTGAACCAAAGGCAGCGGCCATTGGCGGCGAGGCCGGAACTTCCCATTGGCGCGAGCTGGCAAATGCCGGCGCCGGAGCAAGGCGCGCGGCGGCCAGCTGGAAAACGGGCAAAGTGCGATGGGCGCGCTCGAGGCCATCGATTCCCTCCAGCAGCGACGCTTCGGCGACGCCAACAATCAGCAGCCCGTTTTCAGCAAGCAAAGCGCGTAGCGCCGCGACCGTGCGTCGCATCGCTTCCGGCTGAAAGTACATCAGAACATGACGGCAAAAAATAGCATCGAAGGGCGCTCCGCGAACCGCCTGCTGCTGCAGGCGATTGAGATTCGCTACTTGAAATTGAACAGCGCTGGCAATTGCAGGTTCGATTGTGATATGACCATCGCGCGATCGACTGAAGTATTGAAAGAACCAGTCTGGTACGCCGCGCATCGACCAATCGCGAAAACTTGCCCTGCGCGCCCGGGCAATGGAATCTGCATTGATATCGCTGCCAAGGATCCGCGGGCGGCCGGAGCTGTCGCGGCGGCCGGCGACGCGGTTGCAGGCAATGGCGATGGAGTAGGCCTCTTCTCCTGTAGAGCAGCCGGCCGACCAGAAACGCGGGGATCTTCCTTCGCGTTCTGCTTGATCGAGGATCTTCGGCAGCAGACTGGACTCGAATAAGGCCCAGGTCTCTGGTTCGCGCCAGAAATAGGTTTCGCCGACTGTAGCATGAGGGACCAGCTGCTCAAGCAGCGGCTGCAATCCGCCCGCCGCGGACAGTCCAACGCTAGTTGGAAGATCCGGGCTTTGTTCGGTCGCCATTGGCAGCGCTAAAATGGCGGCCTGTAAGCGATCCTGACGCGAGCCTCGAAGGTCGAGGCCTAACTCATTCTCGATTTTTCTTAGCAGCTGCTCCATCAGATGCCGCTCCCCGCTGCAATGGGCATCATACGCAAGGCGTCGGGCAGCGTCAGACGCTCTGGCGTCATCAGCAGCAGGGTTCCATCTTCCGCGGCGACAACGGCGCCGTGCAGTTCGCCCTCGATCTGAAAATCGGAAAGCAGACGCACCGAGGCTTCTGGAATTGCGACAATGGCGTCGATGCCAGTAACCCGAAAGCCAAAACGCCGCCCTTCGGCCTGAACAAGCACAAAGCTGTCGCTGGCGCGCAGACGATGACGGCCAGCGCCCAGCATAAAGAGTAAATCGAATACAGGGATGATCTCGCCGCCAAGATTCAGCAGGCCCAGCAGATGCTCAGGTGCATCGGGCGACTGCTGCAGGGCGGCGGCGGCAACCACGCGCACGATCTGCGGCAAACGAAAGGCTACGCGCTGCTCACCCGCATAACAGACCAGGGCCAGGCAATTTCGATTCTCGGCGGCCAAAGCATGCGTCCTTTTGGACTGAGCGATCGCAAACTCGCGGTTACAGGGAGTTCGCAGTATCGCCCATCCCCTTATTCACAACCCAATATTGGACGACGCAAACGCAATTTTTGCATTATTCTTGTTTTTTATTTCATCAAAAAATTAATCACATCTACAATTTCGGGAAAACCGCCAGGACGCGGTACGGATACAGATTGACTGCGCTCGGTAGACGCCGGCAGCCTAGCGCAGCTTCAGACCATGCACTTCGATGCTGACCAGCAGCGGGCGCTTGCGCGGCTGGCCGTTGCCGGCGGCTGGCGTGACCGCGCGCCGCGAGGGAAAGCAAAGCCCATCCTGGGTCTGGTGTTCCAGAATGCAATGCGCTGCCGAAGCCAGAGGGCTGACCACCTCGGCGACATAATTGTGCTGCTGCAAGAGACCGCTCTTCGTATCGAAAAAGAAGCGCTGCCGGCGGCTGTGGGTGGGAATCGAATCCGGAAACTCGGCGTCCAGAATGCCCGGCGCGCTTTCCGCCCATGAAATACTTGAGTTTAGCAAAAGATTTGGAAACGTTAAATAATTCCAGAAGGCATAGCCCGCGAAATAGGCCAGATCGAGATCGTCCCAGTAGAGCAGCCGACGGCCATAGGGGAAGAAGCGGCGCGCATCCTTTCTGGAGTCCACGGTTTCGCCGCTGGCATCTTCCAGGCGAACGTCGCCGCCGGATAGCACGCCGCTGAGCTGCTCTTTGCGGTCGATAGGACGCAGCCATACTTCCGGACGCTGCACCGACAGCAGCAGGCGGGCGTGCCGGAAAACCGGACGCCGCTTCAGCAAAAACAGCAGTCCGCCGGTACTGACTTCGGCCTCCAGGAATTTTGCCTGGCGCCACATTTTTTCGCCGCCGTAGGCCTGGAGAGCGCGCTCCGCCGTGGGACTTAGCTTACCAGTTTTTCCTGCCATGAGCGCCCACAGGCCCGGCGGGCGGCCTTTCCTTCAGCCTTTATTTCCGGCCCCGACCGCTTCGGGTTTGGAAATATTCGCCTGATCGGCGTCCTCTTCCGAGGCTTCGACCGGGGCGCTTCCCGAAAGCATGGCGTCGCGCATGATATTCATGAAGGATGGTCCGCCAAGGATCGCCGCGGCTGAGGCTACAGCGCCCACCAAGGCCCCGCCAATTCCCAGCGACACACAGTCCGCGCCGGTCAGGTAGAGGCCTTTGATGTGCGACCGGGGCCCAAGCCAGCGCAGCCGATAGCGCTCCGGCGCCACCGGAATGCCGTAGATGGCCCCCTTTTCAAAATTGGCGAAATGCTCCACGGTGACCGGCGTTGAGAGCTCGGAGTAGTCGACCAGCGCCGAAAAACCGGGAAATTGTCGCTCCACCGTGGCCAGCAGCCCCTGACCGATGCGCTCTTTCATTGCCTCATATTTTTCGCCGCGGTTTTTCCAGGGCGAATCGGCAAAAGACGCAAAGGGCGCATAGTCGGCAAAGCTGATGATCTCCGCCGTATGCTTGCGCGCCTGCGGGTCTTTCATAGAAGGAAATGAGAGAAAGGCCATCCGCGGACGGCCGGCAAGCAGCTCATCCATCGAGTGGGGAACGGAATCATGATCGAAGTCGGAATAGATCCAGTGATTCTCGCCCGCAAACCCCAGGCTGCGCGGGTCGCGATTCAGACCAAGATACAGTGTCACAGCGCTCTTCGGCGAAGGCAGACTCTGCAATTGCTTCAGAAATGGGGCCGGCTCGTTCAGCAAGCGCCCGTAGGTATTTACGGCGCCGGCGTCAGAGACAATCACCGGCGCGCGGAAAATGCGCACCGTCTTGCGACTTCCGGCGCCACAGGCGACGCGCACTCCACAGGCGGCGCCATTCTCATTTTGTAAGATCTCCAGAACCTCATGATTGACGCGCAGCTCGCCGCCTGCCGCGGCGATCACCGGTTCAATGGCCGCAAGGATTGCTGAGCCGCCGCCAACCGGATACCAACCGCCTTCCAGGTAGTGGCTGGCAATTGTCGCATGAATCACAAAGGCGCTCTCGCCGGGCGGCAGACCGTAGTCGCCCCACTGGGAGGCCAGAAGCGCCCGCAATCGCCGGTCCTTGAAATTGCGCTGCAGGTACTGACCGGTTGTTTGCAAGGCCAGGCCCGATCGTAAAGTCGAATACCAGCCAACCAGCCGCGCCGCAGGCGCCGGCAAGATGCGGCTCATCACATAGAGCGAGAGCCAATTAGTTGCGCGTCGCAGGTCGCGAAAATAGCGTTCGATTGCTTTTTGCTCGGCTGGAAAGGTCGCAATCAGGCGTTGCTGAAATTCGACGGCATTGGCCGGCTGCGCAAAATCCAGATCAGGATAGTGAAAGCAGTCGAAGTTGTGCGGCATTGCCTGCCAGCGCAGGGTCCCGTTGGAAATATAGTTCAGGAGCTGGTAGAGCGACGAACCGGGGCGCATGCCGCCGATGTAGTGGATGCCCACATCCCAGCTGTAGCCTTTGCGTTCGAAGGCGTGGGTAAAGCCGCCGGCGCGATAGTGTCGTTCGAGTATCAAGCAGCGCAGATTCTTGCGCCGCGCCAGAAGCGCCGCCGCCGCCAGCGAACCAATGCCCGATCCTATGAATATCGCATCCCAGCGCTCGCCGTCTATTTCTTCGACTTCAACACGTTTGTTTCTTGTTTCGTTCAT